>NZ_LFKW01000091.1:33075-39757 GCF_001040865.1 Cellulomonas sp. A375-1
CGATGGCGCCCTGCATGTTGGTCACCATCGTGTTCCAGGCACCGGCCGGGTCGGTCGCCTGACCGCCGATGATCTGCACCTGGGTCGTGCCCCAGAACTGCCACATGGCACCCATCTCCGGGATGGACGGCATGGGGGCGCCGGTCGCGCCGGCCTCGTTGAAGCCGGCGAGCACCGGGTCGTCGACCTTGGCCGCAGCGGTCTTGAGCGCCGGCAGTCGACCGCCGGCCTTGTACAGCTCGGTCTGGACGGCCTCGGTCGTGAGGAAGTTGGTCACGAACTCGTTCGCGAGGACCGGGTTCTTCGACTTCGCCGAGATGAAGGCACCCTGCACGCCGACGAACGGCTTGGCCTCGGAGCCACCCGCGCTCGGGACCGGCAGGACGGAGATGTCGAGACCGGCGTTCGTGAACTCGGTCGTGTACCAGGGACCGGTCACGATGTACGGCGACTCACCCGCGAGGAAGGCCTCCTTGACCTGGTCGCCACCGAGGGCGGGGTCGAGGACCTTCTCCTGGCCGAGCTTCTGCAGGTAGGTCGCGAACTTGTCGCCGTTCTGGCCGCCGAGGCCGAGCTCGCTCGTGTACGAGCCGTCGGCGTCCTGCGTGAAGATCGGGGCGTCGAACGAGGTCTGCAGCGGGTACAGGTGGTACGCGTCGCCCTGGTCACCCTGCTGGATCAGCACGGAGTAGGTCTTGCCGGCGGCCTTGCCCTCGGCGACCAGCTCGTCGAACGTCGTCGCCTTGGTCTCGGGCAGGATCGCGTTGTTCCGGACGAGCGCGATGTTCTCGATCGCGTACGGGGCGCCGTAGATCTGGCCGTCGTACGTGAAGGCCTGCACGGCCGACGTCGAGAACTCTTCGGCCTTGTCGCCGAGCTGGATGGGGGCGACGACGCCGTTGTTGACGAACTCACCGGTCCAGTCGTGCGCGCCGATGATGACATCCGGGCCCTCGCCGGTCGGGACCTGCGAGACGAAGTCGGTACGGATGTCGCCGGACACCTTCTGCACGAGGTCGACCTTGACGCCGGTCTCGGTCTGGAACTGCTCGACGATCGGCTTCATCACGTCGATGCGGGTCTCGTCGACCCACATCGTCAGCGTCCCGGTCAGCGCGGGAGCGGTGGTCTCCTCGCCGCCGGCGGGAGCGGTGGTCTCGGCGGTGCCGCCGTCCGAGTCGCTGCCGCACGCGGTGAGGGTCAAGGCGAGTCCGAGTACGGCCGCGAAGGCCGGGATGCTCCGTCGCATCGTCGTTATCTCCTGGTGTCGTGGTGGCGTTGCCCAGAGACCGGACGATGCGCCGCACCCCACCGACTCTGGCCTGATGAGCCGACGCTAACGTCGTTGCAACCGTGGCTGCAAGTCGTTACGGTAACTTTCAGGCAACAGTTGCAGAGGGCGTCCCAGGGGCGCCCGAGGCCGCTCGACACACGAACGGCCGAGGACGAGGAGGGCCGGTGTCCCCTACGCTGCCCCCCGTGCGTACCCGTCTGACGGATCTCGCGGAGCAGGCCGGCGTCAGCACGGCCACCGTGTCGCGCGTGCTGAACGGCAAGCACGGCGTGTCCGCTCAGGCACGGCAGGCGGTGCTCGCCGCGCTGGACGTCCTCGGGTACGAGCGCCCGGAGAAGCTGCGCACGCGCTCGGCCGGCCTCGTCGGCCTCGTCGTGCCCGAGCTCGCCAACCCGGTCTTCCCCGCGTTCGCGCAGGTGATCGAGTCGATGCTCACCGAGCGCGGGTACACGCCGCTGCTGTGCACCCAGTCCCCCGGCGGCACCACCGAGGACCAGTACGTCGAGATGCTCCTCGAGCACGGCGTCGCCGGCATCGTGTTCGTCTCCGGCCTGCACGCGGACACGTCCGCCAGCAAGGAGCGCTACCACCGGCTGCGCAGCCGCGGCATGCCGATCGCGCTCGTCAACGGTTTCGCCGAAGGCGTCGACGCGCCGTTCGTCTCGACCGACGACGAGGCCGCGCTCGAGCTCGCGTTCCGCCACCTGGTCTCGCTCGGTCACCGGTCCATCGGCCTCGCGATCGGGCCCGACCGGTTCGTCCCGGCGCAGCGCAAGAAGGTCGCGTTCGCCCACAACCTGCAGCGCCACCTCGGGATCGAGGACGCCGCACCGCACATCGTCTCGACGCTGTTCACGGTCGAGGGCGGTCAGGCGGCGGCGCTCGAGCTCATCGCGTCGGGTCACACCGCGATCGTGTGCGGATCGGACCTCATGGCGCTCGGCGCGATCCGCGCCGCCCGCTCGCGCGGGCTCGAGGTGCCGGACGACCTGTCCGTCGTCGGCTTCGACGACTCTCCGCTGATCGCCTTCACCGATCCCCCGCTGACCACCGTGCGCCAGCCCGTGCTGGCCATGGGGCACGCCGCGGTCTCCGCCCTCGTCGCGGAGATCAACGGCACCCCGGCCTCGCGCATGGAGCTCAAGTTCCACCCCGAGCTCATCGTGCGCGGCTCGACCGGTGCCGCGCCTGTCGTCGTGCCGCTCGACCAGCCGGTGCCGACGGTCGTCTGACCCGGCCCTCCCGGCGCGTCCTGCGCCACCCCACTGCGCCATCCCCCTGCCTCGCCGACGCCTCGGGCGAGCGGGCACGCCCGTCCGCGCGAGCGGAACCCCTCAAGGAAGCGACTCAGCACTCGTGACGACTCTCGACGCCCACCCCCTGACCGACCAGGCCACCGTCGTGCACGCGCCCGGGGCGCTCGACGGCGAGTGGTGGCGCCACGCGGTGATCTACCAGGTCTACCCGCGCTCGTTCGCCGACGGGTCGGGCGACGGCATCGGCGACCTGCCCGGGATCACCTCGCGCCTCGAGCACCTCGCCGAGCTCGGCGTGGACGCGGTCTGGCTGTCGCCGTTCTACCGCTCGCCGCAGGCCGACGCGGGCTACGACGTCGCCGACTACCGCGACGTGGACCCGCTGTTCGGCACGCTCGCCGACTTCGACGCGCTGCTCGCCCGGGCGCACGGGCTCGGGCTGCGCGTGATCGTCGACCTGGTGCCGAACCACACCTCCGACGAGCACGCCTGGTTCGTCGAGGCACTGGCCGACGGCCCCGGCTCGGCCGCGCGCGAGCGCTACCTGTTCCGCGAGGGCCGCGGGGAGAACGGCGAGCAGCCGCCGAACAACTGGCAGTCGATCTTCGGCGGCCCGGCCTGGACTCGCGTGCCCGACGGGCAGTGGTACCTGCACCTGTTCGACTCGCGTCAGCCCGATCTCGACTGGGAGCACCCGCAGGTGCGCGCCGAGTTCGAGGACGTGCTGCGGTTCTGGCTCGACCGTGGCGTCGACGGCTTCCGCATCGACGTGGCCCACGGCATGGTCAAGGCCGAGGGCCTGCCCGACTGGGACGGTCACGTCTCGATGATCGAGGGCTCCGAGGCCGCGTTCGAGGCCGCCGAGCACGCGCTGCACGACCACGCGCCGAGCGCGGGGGGCCGCGTGGACGAGGTCACGGGCTCCGGCAACCAGGGCCCGATGTTCGACCAGGAGGGCGTCCACGAGATCTACCGCGCGTGGCACCGCGTCCTGGCCGAGTACGACGGCGACCGCGCGCTGGTCGCCGAGGCCTGGGTCGAGCCCCTGTCGCGCCTGGCGCGGTACGTGCGGCCCGACGAGATGCACCAGGCCTTCAACTTCGCCTTCCTCGCCACGCTGTGGCACGCGCCGTCCCTGCGGGACGTGATCACCGCCTCGTACACGGCCTCCGACTCCGTCGGAGCGCCGACCACGTGGGTGCTGTCGAACCACGACGTCGTGCGGCACGCGTCCCGGCTCGGGCTCGCGACGCCCGGCTCGCGGCCCAACGGGATCGGCGCCGACGACGAGCAGCCCGACGAGGAGCTCGGCCTGCGCCGCGCACGGTGCGCGAGCCTGCTCATGCTCGGCCTGCCCGGCTCGGCGTACCTGTACCAGGGTGAGGAGCTCGGCCTGCCCGACCACACCACGCTGCCCGACGACGTGCGTCAGGACCCCGCGTTCTTCCGGACCCTGGGCGCCGAGCTCGGGCGCGACGGCTGCCGCGTCCCGCTCCCGTGGGCGGCCGCCGAGCCCGGGTTCGGGTTCTCCCCCACGGGCGAGACCTGGCTGCCGCAGCCGCAGTCGTTCGCGCGCTACGCGGCCGACGTCCAGCGCGGCGTGCCCGGCTCGACCTACGAGACCTACCGCACCGCGCTGCGCGTGCGCCGCGCGGAGTCCCTCGGCTCGGGTGGTCTCACGTGGCTGCCGTCGGGTGCCGACGTCCTCGACTTCGTCAACCGCGACGTGCGCGTGGTCGCCAACCTCGGCGACGGGCCGGTCGTGCTCGCCGCGGGCACGCGGGTGCTGCTCGCGTCCGGCCCGCTCGCCACGGACGACGCGGGCGCGCTGCTCGTCGGCGCCGACACGACGGTCTGGGTGCGCCCCTGACATCCACGCCGTCCGCACCGCCACGAGGCTCCTGACGCCGTGGCGGTGCGGACGGCGTGCGCTCACGACCGGTGCGCGACGTCCCAGGCCTGCGCCGACCGCGGCGGGACGGTGACGTTCAGCCGTCCGTCGGACACCTCCGTCGCGAGGCAGTCCTCCTGGCCGGCCAGGACGTCGCAGTACCCCCCGTCGGGCAGGCTCGTGCTCAGCGTCGTGACCAACTCGTCGTCACCGGCGTTGACGACGACGAACGCACGCCGACCCCGACCGAGGGCGACCGCGTCGCCCTGGGACCAGGTGTCGACCACGGGGGCGTCGCCCGCGACACCGCGCCAGCCGACCATCCCCGCGACCTGCGGCCAACGGTGCTGGCACACCCAGTCGCCGTCGGTCACGGGCGTCGTCGGTGCCGGGTCCGCGACGCAGGTCGCGTCGAGCACGCGGCCGTCGGCGTCCTGGCGCGGGCCGGTGTCGGTGTCCGTGAACGCGTAGCCGGAGTAGACCTGCGGCGTCCCGTACGCCCCGGCGAGCATGAGGACGCTCGCGAGCGCGTCGGTCGGGCCGTCCTGGTAGCTGAGCGTGGAGCCGTTGCGCTCGGTGTCGTGGTTCTCGACGAAGACGATCGCGTCGTCCGACGGCACGTAGCGCGCGGCGGCCTGCCCGAGCTCGAGCGCCAGCCCGGGCGAGCCCGCGAGCATCCCGGCGAGCTCCTTGCCGTAGGTGAACTCGTAGACCTGCCCGAGGGGGACGTACTCCTGGGGCGTGATCGGCTCGGCGGACCCGCGGATGACCTCCTGCATGATCGCGACGTCGTCCGGCAGCGGCGCGAGGATCGCCGCCAGGTCGTCGGCCGCGATGTGCTTGGCGGCGTCGATCCGGAACCCGTCGACGCCGAGCGACAGCAGGTCCTGCAGGTAGGCGGTGAGCCGCTCGCGGACCTGCGGGTTGCCCGTGTCGAGGTCGGCGAGGTTCAGGAGCTCGCACGTCTGGACCTGGGCGCGGTCGAGGTAGACCGCGATGTCGTCGTTCGCGGTGAGGCCGCAGTGGTGGAAGTCGTCCGGAGCCCACAGCCCCGGGTAGGCGTAGTGCTCGTACGACGAGCCCGCCCACCCGGTGCCGGGCGCGTCCTGGCCGGTCATGTGGTTGACCACCGCGTCGACACGCACGTCCACGCCCGCCTCGTGGCAGGTCGCGATCATCGCGCTGAGCTGCTCGCGCGTCCCGAGCCGCGACTCGAGCTCGTAGCTCACCGGCTGGTAGGCGGTCCACCACGGCTCGCCCAGCACGTGCTCCTGCGGGGGCGAGGTGAGCACCCACGCGTAGCCCGCCGGTCCGAGCGTCGAGGTGCACTCGTCCGCGATCGCGTCCCAGGTCCAGCTGAAGAGCTGCACGCCGACGTCGTGCCCGCTGCCGTCAGTCGCGGGCCGGGTCGAAGGGTCGGGCGGGTCGCCGGCGCAGCCGGAGAGCGTGAGCAGGGCGAGGCCCGCGAGCGCGGCGGCCGCGCGGCGTACGAGGTGCGTCATCGTCACCACCAGGTCGTCAGCCGTGCGCAACGGTGCTGCAACGGCTTGCAGCAACTTGCTGCCAGGGCTACCAGAGTAGGGGTCCGGGCCCGTAGGTTGCGTCACGTGACTCACGTCGTCGTGAACGGGCCCGCGTCCTGGAACACCGTCGTCCGGCTGCCGACGCTCCCGGAACCGGTGCCGCACATGGTCCTGGCCTCGAGCCACCATGACGGGCTCGGGGGCACGTCCGCGGGCAAGGCCGTCACGCTCGCTGCGATCGGCGTCCCGACGACGCTCGTCACGACGACCGGCGACGACGAGCCCGCGTCGCGCGTCCTGGCCGCGCTGCGCGCCGGGCGCCACGGCGACACGCTGCGCGTCGTGGCCCGGCCGGCGCTCGGCGGTCGCACCGAGCGCCACGTCAACCTCGTGTCCGACGACGGCGACCGCCTCTCGGTCTACCTCGAGCTGCCCGCCGCTCCCCCGCCGGACGACGAGACGCTCGGGCTCGTGCGCAGCGCGCGTGCCGCCGTCCTCGACCTCGCGGACTCCTCGCGCCCGCTGCTCGACGTCGCGCGGGCCGCGGGCGTGCCGGTCTGGTGCGACGTCCACGACGACGACGGCGTGGGCGACTACCCCCGCGCCTTCGTCGCGGCCGCCGACGTGCTGCTCGTGTCCGCCGCGCGGTTGACCGACCCCGGTGCGTACCTGTCCGCGGCCGTCGCCGGGGGCGCGACGCTCGCCGTCGCGACCCGCG
>NZ_LFKW01000092.1:0-1304 GCF_001040865.1 Cellulomonas sp. A375-1
TGCGGACGCGCCGCGCCTCGCCCGGCGCGAGCGTCACGTCGTGGCGGTCGGGATGCGTGCGCGCGGCGGCGTCGGTACCGGGCGTCAGCCCTGCGGCGGCCAGCACTCCGGCCGACGGCGGCCACGCGTCGCGCACGCGCGCCCGCAGCCGACGACGGCCCACGTTCGTGAGCGTCACCGTGCAGGTCGCGGGCTCGTCCAGCCGCACCGACGCGGGCACGGCGCGTGCGACGGCGACCTGCCGCGGGGAGGCGGCCAACGCCGCGTCGACAGCGCACGCGAGCGCGACGAACACCGCCCACACGATCACGGTCCCGGTGAGCGGGACGAGCAGGACCACGGGGATCCCGAGCGCGGCGAGCAGTACGGCCCGCCAGGTCAGCGCCACGGCGGCCCGTCAGCGGGGGACGGGGACCGAGGCGAGGACCGTGTCCAGCACCGTCTCGGCCGTGACGCCCTCGAGCTCGGCCTCGGCGCGCAGCTGCACGCGGTGCCGCAACGTCGGGTGCGCGAGCGCCTTGACGTCGTCGGGCGTCACGTATCCCCGGCCCGAGAGCCAGGCCCAGGCGCGCGCGGTCGCGAGCAGCGCGGTCGCCCCACGTGGCGAGACGCCCAACGACAGCGACGGGGACTGGCGCGTGCCGCGGCACACGTCGACGGCGTAGCCGAGCACCTCACGCGCGACCTGCACGCGCGCGACCTCGGCCCGTGCGCGCTCGAGCATCGCGCGGTCGGCCACGGGCCGCACGCCCGCCGCGGCGAGGTTGCGCGGGTCGAACCCGGAGGCGTGCCGGGCGAGCACCTCGACCTCGTCCTCGCGCTCCGGCAGCGGGAGCGTGAGCTTGAGCAGGAAGCGGTCGAGCTGAGCCTCGGGCAGCGGGTACGTGCCCTCGTACTCGACGGGGTTCTGCGTCGCGATCACGAGGAACGGGTCCGGCAGCGGCCGCGGGAGGCCGTCGACCGATACCTGACGCTCCTCCATGGCCTCGAGCAGCGACGCCTGGGTCTTCGGGGGCGTGCGGTTGATCTCGTCCGCGAGCAGCAGGTTCGTGAAGACCGGGCCCTCACGGAACGAGAACTCCGCGGTGCGGGCGTCGTACACGAGCGAGCCGGTGACGTCGCCGGGCATGAGGTCCGGCGTGAACTGCACGCGCTTGGTGTCGAGGTCGAGGCTCGCGGCGAGCGTGCGCACGAGCAGCGTCTTCGCGACGCCGGGGACGCCCTCGAGGAGCACGTGGCCGCGGCACAGCAACGCGATGACCAGGCCGGAGACGGCGGCGTCCTGGCCGACGACCGCCTTGGCC
>NZ_LFKW01000093.1:0-3786 GCF_001040865.1 Cellulomonas sp. A375-1
CCAGGCCGTGGGGCAGGTCACGGTGTCAACCGACCCTGCAGCAGTCCCCAGTACTCCGGTACGGATCTCGACATCACGTACTCCTACGACGACGCGGGCAACCTGATCTCCGCGTTCGACGTGCCGTCGAACAAGGCTGCGAACCCTCTCCCGGACAGACAGTGCTTCCGGTACGACGGGCTGCGGCGCCTGACCGAGGCGTTCACGGTCAAGGACTCGAGCTGCCCTCGCGATAGCTGCCGGGGCCACGGCGGCAGTCTCCTTCGGCAACAACTGGGCGATCCAGGAGCAGCCTGCCGGGCAGGCAGCACTTGGTGCCGCGGTCGACGGCGCCCTCATGCTCGCTGGCGGAACCCTCGGCCTCAAGGCCGCTGAGAGCTTCGCCGCAGCCAGAAGCCTGGCATCATCCGGAGTTGGCTCAGGTGCAACTGCCGGCACCCTGGCGGGAACGGGTCGGAGCGCAGCTGAGGCGGCGCTCGGCGCGAGGGCGAATGCACTTCATAGCGCTCTCGATCCGATTGCGCAGAACTCCCGGACGACAGCTGCGCTGAGCACTCGCCAAGGGACCACGGTCTTGGCGGGAGGTGGCCGTGACCTGAGCCCGGCTCAGCGTGCGCTGGCGAGGGCTGGTGAGATAGTTGTCCGGAATCCTGGTGCTCACGCCGAAGTCACCGCGGTACGTGGAGCGCAGGGTGCTGGCCTTGCTCCCCAAGGGATCGGTGTGTCCCGGCCAATCTGCCAGGCATGCCAGGCTTTCCTCGAAGAGTCAGGAGCGACCCTTACCAGTCCGACTACGGCATGGTGGTTTGGAGGATGAGCGTGCTGGAGTACGACGAGCAGGCGATCCTTCGGCGCCTGGCTGTTCTGGACCGGAGTTCGAAAACGGTGTTCGCGGCGTCGTGCGCAGAGCGGCTGTCTGGCCTTTTCGATCGGTACGCGAGGGTGGCCGGAGCGCCAGAGCTCGCTCTCAGGTTGAGGGCAGTGATCGATGCGGCATGGGGTGCCGCATCGGGGGCCTTCGTCGACGCTGGCAGTCTTCAGGCGGAGGCGGAGGGTATGGTCCCCCAGGACGCTGACGACTGGGTTCTGGAAGCTGGATACGGCCAGAACGCCGCTGCCGCCGCCGCGTACGCGATGCGCACTTGGATGACGGACGCGCCACAGGAGGCTGCCTGGGCGGCACGCCAGGTATATGAGCTTGCCGACTACGCCGCTCTCAATGGCGATCCTGGACTGGATCCAGGCGGCCTGGTCCCCGAGAGGCAAGTCCTGGAGTCGGAAGCGGTTCAGCGGGCTCTTTGGGCAATCGCCCATTCTCTCGACCTTGTCGAGGCAGGACGGCCAAGCTGGGGGCAGCTCCGACTCGAGGCGGAGACGGACTGCGCGCAGTGGGCGGCTGAGTTTCCGTAAGTGGCTCTGAACCGCCCCGGCTTTAGTGGAGGCTCGGTTCTCTGGTTTCCAGCGTCGTCGACGCCGGGTTCTGACGGTAGTAGTTGGCCTCCTGCTCGGCCGGTGGAATGTCGCCGAGCTCGGTGTGCAGACGTCGGTTGTTGAACCAGTCGACGTACTCGAGCGTGGCGATCTCGACGTCGTCCAGGGTCCGCCACGGGCCCCTGCGGCGGACCAGCTCGTTCTTGAACAGTCCGATCGTGGACTCGGCCATCGCGTTGTCATACGCATCGGCGACAGTCCCGATCGAGGCTCGGATGCCCATGGCGGCGAGCCGTTCGGTCAGTGCCAGGGAGACGTATTGGGCTCCCGCGTCGCTGTGATGGATCAGACCGGACAGGTCGCTGACCCCGGCGCGGCCGCGCGCCCAGATAGCCATCTCGAGGGTGTCGGTGACCAGGTCGGCGCGCATGCGGGTGTCGGCCTTCCAGCCCACGATCATGCGCGAGAACACGTCGATGACGAACACGACGTAGCTGAAGCCGGCCCACGTGCGCACGTAGGTGAAGTCAGCGACCCACAGCGGGTTCGGCGCCGTCGCGGTGAAGGCGCGGTTGACCAGATCGCCCGCGCGGGTCCCGTCCTTTCCCGGGATCGTGGTGCGCTTGGCCCGCCCGCGGACAACTCCGTGCAGGTCAGCGGCGCGCATGAGTCGCTCGACGGTGCACCGCCCGACCGGATGACCGAGCCGGTGCAGGTGCTTCCACATCTTCCGAGCCCCGTAGACGCCGTAGTTCGCGGCGTGCTCGACGGCAATGACCTCGGTCAGCTCCGCGTCAGCGACCGACCGCGCCGAGGGCGGACGAACCTTGGCGGCGTAGTAGGTGCTGGGGGCGACCTGCAGTTCCCTGCAGATCGGCTCGACCCCGAACTCGGTGCGGTGGCCGTCGATGAACGCCACTACCTGGTCGACGGGCGGTCGAGCTCCGCCGCGAAGAAAGCCGACGCACTGCGCAAGATCGCATTCGAGCGCCGCAGCTCACGGACCTCGCGCTCAAGCTCGGCAAGACGCTGGGCGTCCGACGTCGTCGTGCCCGGCCGCTCACCGGCGTCGACCTCAGCCTGGGTCACCCAGTTCCGCAGCGTCTCCGCGTTGACGCCCAACTGCTGGCCGACCCGGGCCAGCGCGCCCTTGCGCGTGGCCGGGTCACGCCGCAGATCGACCGCCATGCGGATCGCCCGCTCCCGAAGCTCGTCCGGGTACTTCCTCGGTGCTGCCATGACTCTCATCCTCCGTGGATTGAGAGCCTCCATGGAAGCCGGGGCGGTTCAGTACGGCAGCGGAGTCGCAAGTTGCGGGCCGGGCGTGGGTCGGCGAAGGTGCGCGCATGGCGAGCGACGGGAAGACACTGCTGAGTAGAGATGGTCTGCGGCAATGGAGGCCGCCGAGCTTCAAGCCCGGGTGGCAAGGAGGGACTTGGCAGTCGAACTTTGAGTCGCGGTGGGTTCCCAGCGGGCGGTGGAAGACGAACGGCCACCTTGACATTACGGACCTGCCATGAGAGCCGCGCTCCGGTCCGTCTCCTCGAGCGATGTGGACGATCTGGCCGGCTGGCGGCCAGCAACTGGCGTGTTCGCGATCCCTATCCGCCTCATGATCGGGCCCGCCGATGCCCCCGGTGAGGAGTCGTTCGACCTCACCGTGTGCTCGGCACTCTGGCTCGGCCAGCAAGTCGAGGACACCCCGGTGTTCGACCCGCGTCATTATCTCGTCGTGGGTGAGTTTCACTGGCCGACCGTGCGCCGCTACCTGGAATGGCGGGTTGAGCGATGCGTTGGCGCGACCTGGGAAGCTGTCGCCCGGCAGCTGAGCCGCTTCGCGTTCTGGGAGTTTGAGGACTACTCGTAGGCGCTTCCTGCTCGAGCTCTTGGCAAGAGTCAGATCGTGCTCGCCCGTATGGCGCGTTCAGTGGCCGACGGTGATGAGGCCTGATTCGTAGGCGGTGACGACGAGTTGGGTGCGGGTGGTGCAGCCGAGCTTGCGGAGCAGGGCGTGGACGTGGGCTTTGACGGTGGCCTCGCCGACGCCGAGCTGGTCGGCGACGGCCGGGTTGGAGCCGCCGCGGGCGACGGCGATCAGGACCTCGCGCTCGCGCTGGGTGAGGCTCGCGACCGCGAGGGCCAGGCCGCCGCCACCAGAGGGCTCGGGTGTGCTGCGGCCGGCGGCCCACGCGCGCCACTGACTGACGACGACGCCGGTGACCTTCGGGTCGAGGACCTGCTCGCCAGCGCGCACGCGGTGCACGGTCGCGACGAGCGTCGCGGGCTCGGTGTCCGGTGAGCCGCTTTGACGGCCAGACCGTCGCTGTGCGCGACAAGAACGGTCTGGGCGGGGTC
>NZ_LFKW01000093.1:3856-8215 GCF_001040865.1 Cellulomonas sp. A375-1
GCCTTGGCCGCGATCCCGAACACCAAGTGGGCGGCGAACGACGTCATCAAGCAGTACACCGACCCGTTCGGTGCGGCGCGTGACACGACGGCGAGCATCCCGGGCGACCGGCAGTTCCTCGACAAGACCCGTGACACCGCCACCGGTCTGACGATGGTCGGGGCCCGGTACTACGACGAGGCCAACGGACGGTTCATCTCCGTCGACCCGGTCCTGGACCTGGCCGACCCGCAACAGTGGAACGCCTACGCCTACGCCAACAACAACCCCACCACGCTGTCCGACCCGAGCGGCCTGACACCCCGCATCGACGACGACTACGACGGCGGCCGCGGCCCCCTGGCCAAGCGGCCACCCGCGAGCTCGACACCGGTCCCTGGCTGCTACCTCGTGCCGATCCCGCGCCAGAACCCCAGTCCCGCTAACGTCGGCCCGACGGCTGGCGAGGTCGGTCACGTCGTAGTCGACGTCCTGGGGTTTGTCCCTGGATACGGCGAGGTCGCCGACCTCGCCAACGCAGTCTGGTACGGGGTTGAGGGGGACTGGTGGAACTCTGGCCTCTCGGGCGCCGGGGCGTTCCCGGGCCTCGGGGTGGGTGTGACGCTCTTCAAGTGGTTCCGAAACGGCAAGAAAGCTCTCGAAGCTGCGGAGACAGCCGGAGACGCCGCCTCGTCTGTCGTGACGACTGAGCGAGCGGCGGTCCAGGCGTTGAAGCCAAGTGAGGCGGTGGCTAGGTGGGACGAGTTCTTGGGTACCGGTCCAACCACGAATCTCCACCCTCGCACCGGTCTTCCTGACCCGAACAGAATCGTCTCGGCTGATGGCGCCCGGAGTATTCGGTCCCCATGAGATGGGCAGTTCGCCAGCAAAGTTCCACTTCCACGAAGAGACGTGGAACTTCTACCCTGATTTGAACACCTGGCAGGTGGACAATGTGCTGGTCCGAGTGCCGTTCCCGAAGGGGGCGTGGTAATGCGCGTCGTGCTGCAGAAGGTGCTTGGAGGCGATCCTCCAAATGTTGTTGTAACCGCTCCGGGATTGTCTGGTGACGGCCTCTGGCGAGGTGATAGCCCACCCGTGGCAGGGGCCGAAGTGGATATCGAGCTTGAGGTCCCCAGGATAATCGGGTGGACGGAGATTATGGTCGCTCGGGACCTACCGAGAGACGTCCGTCCGGCGGACGGTGAGCTGCTGCTGCAGGGAATCGTCGAAGACGTTGACCAAGAAGGGGTGCTGACCCTGCGAATTGCGGATGAGGTCGTCCTGATCGAGACCGTCGGTGAGCCTCCGTTGGGAGTGGTCGGCCAACATGTTGCGATGTTTGCTCAACGCAGTGAGCTCTACCCGACCGGCATTTAGCGGCGTTGAGCCGATGCACCTGAACCATGAGCATGGCGCCACTTCGGACGGCTCGGGCTTTGGGGTTAGTGGCCGACGGTGATCAGGCCGGACTCGTAGGCCGCGACGACGAGCTGGGTGCGGGTGGTGCAGTCGAGCTTGCGGAGGAGGGCATGGACGTGGGCTTTGACGGTGGCCTCGCCGACGCCGAGCTGGTCGGCGACGGCCGGGTTGGAGCCGCCGCGGGCGACGGCGATCAGGACCTCGCGTTCACGCTGGGTCAGGCTCGCGACGGCACCGGCCGGACCGCTACCGGCAGCGGGCTCGGGTGTGCTGCGGCCGGCGGCCCACGCGCGCCACTGACCGACGACGACGCCGGTCACCTTGGGGTCGAGGACCTGCTCGCCGGCGCGCACGCGGTGCACGGTCGCGACGAGCGTCGCGGGTTCGGTGTCCGGTGAGACGGCTTCGACGGCCAGACCGTCGCTGTGCGCGACAAGAACGGTCTGGGCGGGGTCACCTCGCTGGTGTCCGACCCCCACGGCACGACGCTGGCCGCGATCCCGAACACCAGGTGGGCGGCGAACAGCGTCGTCAAGCAGTACACCGACCCGTTCGGTGCGGCGCGCGGCACGGCCGCGAGCATCCCGGGCGACCGGCAGTTCCTCGACAAGACCCGCGACACCGCCACCGGTCTGACGATGGTCGGGGCCCGGTACTACGACGAGGCCAACGGACGGTTCATCTCCGTCGACCCGGTCCTGGACCTGGCCGACCCGCAACAGTGGAACGCCTACGCCTACGCCAACAACAACCCCACCACGCTGTCCGACCCGAGCGGCCTGACACCCCGCATCGACGACGACTACGACGGCGGCCGCGGCCCCCTGGACAAGCGCCCACCCGCCACCTCCTCGCCTGCGCCAGCAGCTCAGCGTCGTTCATACCCTGAGCCGAGCCCGAGCCCCGGACCCCCTCCGCACCCCTGCCCATGCAGCGGTTCTAGTTCCGCGCCGACCGCCGCAGAGAAGGGCCACGTGGCGGTCGATGTCGTTGGGCTGGTTTCCGAACCCGCAGATGGCGCAAACGCAATCTGGTACGCGGCCGAGGGGGACTGGGCAAGCGCCGGTCTCTCCGGGCTCTCGCTGATCCCCGTTGGCGGGTGGCTCTCGACGGCTTCAAGTGGTGGAGGAACGGCAAGAAGGCAGCCGACGCTGCGGAGGCGGCCGCGAAGGTACCAACTGACATTCGTCCGCCGCTCTCGATTAGTTCGAAGCAGTTTGGTACGAAGTGGGGCAGGCATGCCTCGGACTACGGGCTTGACCCCAACAGCGACTCGGCCCGCGCCTGGTTCGCGAGTCGCGTACAGGACGTGCATCGCAATCCTGACGAGGTGCGCCGTGGACCGTGGAATCCTCGAGGGAATGGCGGTGATGACTACTTCTTCTTCCGCCAAGGTCGCGATCTCCTCATCATCCGCGAAGGGGGCGAGTTTGTTACCATGTTCCCGAACGAAGGAAACGCCTGGTTTAAGCACGCGGAGGTGATCGGCTAGTGATCGACGAGCTGCCGGGTCATCGGTGCGAGATGGTTCGCATCGTGAGTCATCGGATGCCAGGTGAGAACGCTCGGGACGTTGTGGCGCTTGAGTTTGCTTGGGACGACTCCACCGTCCTCACCATCGACGTGAACGCAGACTGGACTTTGTGTCTCTCTCGCACTCGTTGGGTGGAACCATTTCCCGGGGCGACCGCTGCCGAGCGTGAACTATTCCCTGATCTCGGTATCTGGGAAGTGGACGACGCGCCCGTTGGCCCTGCATCCATCGTCGGCCGCACGGTGACTGCGGCCGAGCCGATGTTCAACGAAGTCGGTGAGTTCTCAGGGATAACGATCCTGTTCGAGGGCGTGAGTGTCAGGGCATTCAGTTTCGGCGGCGATCTGCAGGTGGAACTGGGGCGCCAGTATGGCGTGCGTAGTCGTCTCCGAGGCGGCAATGCCAGTCTCGCTCGCGCGGACGACCCCTCGACTGGTGGCCGACGGCGACGAGGCCTGACTCGTAGGCGGTGACGACGAGTTGGGTGCGGGTTGTGTAGCCGAGCTGGATACGGCCAGAACGCCGCTGCCGCCGCCGCGTACGCGATGCGCACCTGGATGACGAACTCGCCACAGGAGGCTGCCTGGGCGGCCCGCCATGGATATGAGCTTGCCGACTACGCCGTCCTCAATGGCGACCCTGATCTAGATCCAGACGGCCTCGTCCCCGTGAAGAGCCCGTTATCGGGACGGCGGTCGGTGCTGGAGTAGGTGCCGTCGTAGGGTGGGCCACGACGTGGGTGGTAGGCAGGACATCGCGCACCGCGATCGACATGTATGTGGAGGGGAAGTAGTTGGACGCAATGATTGGTCGTTTCGCCAAATGAGCCAGTATGGCCTGCATATGGCTGCGATATCGGCCGTATTCACGGCGGTTGTCGCGGCGCTCTACATATTCGTGCACCGTCGAAATCTTGCGTCTGCCATAGATCGTGTGCGTAAGGAGCGGCCGTCCGCGGCCATATTCGCCGCGGCCCTAGGTGTCGACTTTGCGCCCTATATCTCGCTGCACGCCCGCTACTCTGGGGACTATCCTGCAGTATTCTCCTACCGACCTGGCGCGATCGAGGTTTGGCAAGTCGACGGCTTTCGCCTTCTGGCCGAGTATGAGACCGACACCCTGATTGATGTGTCTGTGGGACCCGTGAGAAGGTTCAATGAGCAGTTCGGGGACGGTGTTGTCTGTGTCTTCGCCGATGGCGAAGAGCTGCGGATCCGCCTCCGACGTGGTGCCTTTCGCAACCTGGGTACGCCGGAGCTTGAGGATGTGGTTCGAGACCTCCGGCTCGTCGGTGAGCTCCCCAGCGACTGACCAAGCCGCACCATCTACCTAGCGCCTAGTGGCCGACGGTGATGAGGCCTGATTCGTAGGCGGCCACGACGAGCTGGGTGCGGGTGGTGCAGCCGAGCTTGCGGAGCAGGGCG
>NZ_LFKW01000093.1:8325-18006 GCF_001040865.1 Cellulomonas sp. A375-1
AGCCGGACCGCTTCCGGCAGAGGGCTCAGGTGCGCTGCGGCCGGCGGCCCACGCGCGCCACTGCCCGACGACGACGCCGGTGACCTTCGGGTCGAGGACCTGCTCGCCAGCGCGCACGCGGTGCACGGTCGCGACGAGCGTCGCGGGCTCGGTGTCCTTGAGCAGGAACGCATCCGCCCCGGCGCGCAGCGCACCGGTCACGTACTCCTCGTCGTCGAACGTGGTCAGCACGACGACGCGCACGTCACCCAGCAGAGGGTCCGCCCGGATCTGGCGGGTGGCCTCGACGCCATCCATCCCGGGCATGCGCACGTCGAGCAGCACCACGTCGGGCAGCGTGGCGCGGACCACGTCGAGCGCGGCGGTGCCGTCGCCGGCCTCGCCGACGACCTCGACGTCTGGCTCGTGGTCGAGGATCATCCGCAGGCCCAGGCGGATCGTCGGCTGGTCGTCGACGACGACCACGCGGGTCAGGTCAGGCATGTGCGCCCTCCAAGGGGAGCGTGAGGTGGACGGCCCAGCCGCCGCCCGGTCGGGGTCCTGCGGTCACCGTGCCGCCCGCCGCGACGGCGCGTTCGCGCATGTGCAGCAGGCCGCTGCCGCCGCCCGTGTCGCGGGGCCGGGGTGGGCCCGGGTCCTGCACGACGAGCTGCAGCGTGCCGGTCCCCGCGGTCAGCGTGAGCGATGCGGTCGTCGTCGCGGAGTGCACGAGCACGTTCGTCAGCGCCTCCTGCGCGACGCGCACCACGGCGATCCCCACCGCGGGTGCGCACGCCGGCAGGGGAGCGGGCAGGGTCGCCGCCACGTCGAGGCCCGCCTCGCGGACGCGTCCGACGACCGCGGGCAGCGACTCCAGGCCCGCCGTCGGGGCGTAGGGGGCGGACTCGTCGTCGCCCGTGCGCAGCACGCGCACTACGGACCGCATCGCGTCCAGCGCCTCGCGGCCCGCCGGCGCGATCCACCGCACGGCCTCGCGCGGCGCATCGGGTTGGGCGTCCGCGACGCGGTCGGCGGCCTGCGCGCGCACGACGATCGCCGAGACGTGGTGCGCGACCACGTCGTGCAGCTCGCGCGCGATGCGCGTGCGCTCGTCGAGCACCGCCTCTCGCGCCCGGACCTCCTGCAGCGCGACGAGCTGCGCGTTGCGTTCCGCGAGCGACGCGGACGTCTGCGCGAGCCGGTGCACCATCGCCCCGATCACCGCGGAGGCGACGACGAGCGCGACGAGCTGCACGGCCGAGGACAGGTCGAGCACGGGGTGCCAGTCGAACGTGCTCAGGCCCCACGCCGCGTTGGCCACGCCCGCCTGCAGCGCCACCCCCGTCACCGCGGCGACCGGCGCCGCGACCCAGACCGGCAGCGCCCCGGCGCGGGTCACGGCATACGTCGTGGCGAGCAGCGGGATCACGTGGACGAGCGCCTGCATGCGGCCGCCGTCGACGACGAGCGTGTACGTGAGCGCGTACCCGAGCGTCACGAGCAGGAAGCCCGCGCGCGGTGCGGCCCGGCGCAGCGCGATCGCGACGACGAGCCACAGCCCGGCCCACCACCACGTCGCCATGGACCGCGGCATCCAGTAGTCCCACGAGCCCGCGATCATCAGGCCGCCGGCCCACAGCACCCCGACCGTCAGGGCGATCCCGACGTCGTTGCGCAGCTGCGCGCCCGTGGCGCGCGGTGCCAGGGGCGCGCTCGTCAGGGCCGGAGGCGGCGGTGCTCCCCAGCGCAGCAGGGCCTCGGTGGCGGTGTCGCCCTGCGTCGCACCGCCGGACGGCGACGCGTCCGGCCTGGTCACGGCGTTGCGGGCCGGATCAGCGGGCGACATACGCCACACCGTACGCGCGTGCGGCGGTGCGGCCGACGCACCCCAGACCGACACGCTCTCCACCCTGGGGTGGACCCGCGGCGCGCGAGGTCACCGCCGGGTGGGGGTCGCCTCGGCCGAGGGTCGGGTGCCGCGCGCGCCAGGACCCGACCCCAGCCCGACGCCCCGCGCCGCCTCACCCGGCGAGGCTCATGGCATGACGACGAGCACCGGGGCCACGAGCCCCACGCCAGGCCGGTCGGTGCGCTCGGCAGCGATCCACGTGCCGGACCCGGCCGGCGCCGCACACCACCGCAGCGCACCCGGCACCGCCGGGGACGCGGCGGGTGAGGAGCCGCGCGTACCACGCACTGCTCACTCGACCGGGTCGTCGGCACCGGTGCCGGGCGGGGTGCTCGCGGCGGCCGTCGCGCAGGAGGGTGCGCGGCGTCGTCGGCGGGGGCTCGGGTTCGTCGTCGCGCTCGTACTCGCTGGAGGGGCGGTGTACGGGCTGGGGCAGGGACGTTCGGACGCGGCCGTCGGGGAGCAGGGGGACCCGACGGCTGCGTCCGACCGTGGCGCAGTCGGGCCGGTGCCGGCCGACCAGACCGACGACGGCGTCGTCGGCGAGTGCCCCGAGCAGAACGACGAGGGCTGTGACGGGGACGCCGGCCAGGACACCGTCCAGGACGGCACCGACGACGACGCGCACGTCGAGGCGGTCTCCGACGCGCTCGTCGCCACAGGACTCGACCCGACCCTCGCGCGGCGGCTCGCCCGCGCGCAGGCCGCCGCCGAGGCGGACGGCGTGGTGCTGACGCTGACATCGGGCAAGCGGACCGCCGAGGAGCAGGAGGGCCTCGTGGCGGCCGCGATCAAGCGGTACGGGTCGAAGCGCGAGGCCAGCCGCTGGGTGCTCCCGCCGGAGAGCTCCGCGCACGTGCAAGGGCTCGCGGTCGACGTCGGCCCCACCGAGGGCGCGCTGTGGCTCGGCGAGCACGGCCTCGACTTCGGCCTGTGCCGCACCTACGCCAACGAGGTCTGGCACTTCGAGGCGCTCCCGAAGGGCGCCACCACCTGCGCCCCCATGGCCCCGGACTCCTCGTCGGGCTGGTGACCCGATCGACTCAGGTCGCGCTTCGTCGTTCCAGCATCGGTTCGTTGGTGCGAAGCGACGAACCGGTGCTGGAACGACGAACCGGCGGCTGGGGGGCGACGAACTGGGGGCGCGGGCTACAGCTGGTTGATGCGGAGGTGGTTGCCGGCCGGGTCGCGGAACGCGCAGTCGCGCACGCCCCACGGCTGGTCCATCGGCTCCTGGGTCACCTCGGCACCCGCGCCGGCGACCTTCTCGAACGTGCCGTCCACGTCGGACGTGGCCAGGACGAGCGTCGCGTACGAGCCCTTGGCCATCATCTCGGCGATGGTGCGGCGCTCGTCGTCGGTCAGGCCCGGGTCCGCCCCCGGAGGGGACAGGACGATCGAGGTCTGCGGCTGGTCCGGCGAGCCGACCGTGATCCAGCGCATCTGGCCGTAGCCGACGTCGTTGCGCACCTCGAAGCCCAGGACGTCGCGGTAGAACGCCAGGGAGGTGTCGGGGTCGTCGGCCGGCAGGAACGTGGTGTGAATGATGAGGTCCATACCGCCACGCTAGGAGCGCGGGCCGGCGACCGCTTCTCGATTCCTGACGTCTTGCCCGGCGCCCTGCGACGACGAGGGCGGGGCAGTGTCCGACGAGCGCGACGACTGCCGGATGGGCCGCATCACCTGCTTGGCCACACAGCTCGGGATGCCCGCACCGTCGTCGGCGGCCAGGCGCTTGTACTCGCTCGGCGACATCCCCACGAGCTCGGAGAACCGCGTGCTGAACGTCCCCAGCGACGAGCAGCCGACCGCGAAGCACACGTCGGTCACGGACAGGTCGCCGCGCCGCAGCAGCGTCATCGCGCGCTCGATGCGCCGCGTCATCAGGTAGCTGTACGGCGACTCGCCGTACGCGGCCCGGAACTGCCGGCTCAGGTGCCCGGCGGACAGGTGCACGCCGCGCGCGAGCGCCTCGACGTCGAGCGGCTGGGCGTACTCGCGGTCGATCCGGTCGCGGACACGGCGCAGCAGCGCGAGCTCGCGCAGTCGTGCGTCAGGCGTCCCGGTCATGGGCCTCAGCCTGCCTCGCCCCGGCGTCCCGACGCTAGACGCGCGCGGGCTCGGGGGAGCCGAGGGCGTCCAGCGCGCGCAGCAGGTTGGCGTGGCTCGTCGTGCGGTACCACTGCGCCCAGTCGCCCGTGTAGCCGCGCGGCGAGCCCTCGATCGTCATGACGAGCGCGAGCCACATCCGGTACAGCAGCAGCCGCTCCGCCGCGCCCGGCGAGGTGACGTCGAGCGCGCCGACGAGCGCGGCGTCCTCCGGGCGGTCGAGCCCGTCCCATATGGGGTCCGCGCCGACGAGGTCGACGAGCGGGTCGCCCCACATCGCGCGCTCGGGGTCGATCACGCCGACGATCTCGCCGGTGGCGGGGTCGACGAACAGGTTCCCTGGCCACAGGTCGCAGTGGACGACCGACGGCACGACGACCTCGTCGAGCAGGTGGCCGTGCGCGTCCAGCGCGGCGCGGACCCGGTCAGCGGACACGTCGAGGTCCCACGTGGCGGCGTCGGCGAGCAGCGCCTCGACGATCGCGGTGAACGCCTCGCGCCACGTGGCGGCCTGCAGCGCGGGGGACTGCGGGTAGCCGAACGTCGTCCCGGTGACGGTCGCGAGCCGGCCGATGAGCGAGCCGAGGTCGCGCCGGGCGCGTGCCGCTCGCTCGTCGTCGGCGAACGACCCGAACCCGGCGTCCGACTGCGGGACGCCGTCCAACCAGGACGCGACGACGACGTCGCTCGGCAAGATCGTGCGCGTGAAGTCGGTGTGCAGCACGCGCGGCATCCGCAGCGCCGGGTGCTCGGCCGCGAGGCCGTAGACGAGCGCCTCGGTGCGGATGAGGTCCTTCTCGTAGGTCATGAGCCGCGACGTGTCCGTCGGCGCGGTCTTGACGACGACGCGCGTCCCGTCGTCGAGCGTGACGCGGTACGAGGTCGCGAAGTAGCCGCCCTCGAGCCGGACCGCGTCGACGAGCGCACCCAGCGGCGCGACGAGCGCCGTCAGGGCGTCGAGCGGGACGGTCACGGCAGGCGTGCGGGACTCGGTCACGCGAGGAGCGTAGGGCCCGCTCAGGTGTCGCGGTGCAGGTCCGACGGCCCGTCGGCGTCGACCACCCGATCGGCGACGCGCTCGTCGGGGACCGGCTCGTCGGCCGTGTGACCCGCGCGCGCGAGCTCGTCGGACAGGCGCGCCCGGTGGCCCGCCCGCAACGTGCGCAACGAGGCGAGCGTCGCGACCACGGCCGCACCGCCGGCGATGACGACGACGAGGAACCCGGCGTGCGACCCGTGCGCGTCGATGCGCGCCCCGGCGATCGACGACCCGATCGACACCCCGACGCCGAGCGACGTCCCCACCCAGGTCAGGCCCTCGGTGAGGCGCCCCGGCGCGACGAGCTCCTGCACCAGGCCGTTGCCGTTGATGAGGGTCGGCGCGATCGCGAACCCCGTGACGAACATGACGGCCGCGAGCGCCCACAGCGAGTTCACGACGAAGAAGAACGAGACGCCCACGGCGAGCAGCACCATGCCGATCGCGAACCGCACCCACAGCGGCTGCACCCAGCGGCGGGCGCCGTACAGCAGGCCGGAGACCAGCGACCCGGCGGCGAACACGGCCAGGATCAGCCCGGCCATGGACTTGCGGCCCTCCTCCTCGGCGAACGCGACGGTCGCGACGTCGGTCGCCCCGAAGATCGCGCCCATCGCGAGGAACACGCCGATGAGCAGCACCATGCCGGGCGCCGCGAGGATCGACGGACCGCCGGCGTCGTGGCGCGGCGTGGGCGGCGGCTGCGTGCGTCGCTGCAGCAGGAACCAGGTGCCGCCGACGACCGTGGCGACGAGCGGCACGACGATGCCGGCCGTCGGGGTGACACCGGTCGCGAGCAGGGTGGCGGCCGCCGGCCCGATGATGAAGACGAGCTCGTCGAGCGCGGCCTCGAGCGAGTACGCGGTGTGCAGCGCGTTCGAGTCCCCGCGCAGCACGTACGTCCACCGGGCGCGCACGAGCGAGCCGAACTGTCCGCTCACGCCCGCGACGACCGCGGTCACGTACAGGACCGGCTCGGGCGCCTCGGCGACGAGCGCGACGATGAGCGCGACCATCCCCGTCGCGCAGGTCGCGAGCGCCGGGAACATCGCGCGGGCCTGGCCGTACCGGTCGACGGCGCGCGCGATCAGCGGCGCGGTGATCGCCGAGGAGACGATCAGCACGGCGGACACCCGGCCCGCCATCGCGTACGACCCGTAGATCGAGGAGACCGCGAGCACGACCCCGATGCCGACCATCGAGATGGGAAGCCGGGCGATCACGCCGGCGGCGGAGAACGCGAGAGCGCCGGGCCGTGACAGGACTTCGCGATACGGCCGGAACACGGGCCCATCGTCGCACCCGACCTGCTCGCGAGCCGCACGCGCAGCCGTGGTGCCGGACACGTTCGAGGCGCGCCGCGACACGGCGGGACGATTCGGTGATGTGGCGAGACGGTGCGGTGCAGGCGCGCGAGGCCCGGCACGGGTGCGGTCCCGCGGCTCGCGGGTGAGGATGTGCGGATGGTGGACGTGGTGGAGGTCGTCGAGGAGCAGCGGTTCGAGGCGCGCGACGCGGACGGGTCGCTGCTGGGGATCTCGGCCTACGACGCGCAGGGGAGCACCGTGGTGTTCACGCACACCGAGGTGCTGCCCGCGGCGGAGGGCCGGGGGGTCGGCAGCGGGCTGGTGCGCGGCGCGCTGGACCAGGTGCGCGCGTCGGGGCGTGACGTGGTCGCGCTGTGCCCGTTCGTGAAGGCGTGGATCGAGCGCCACCCGGAGTACCAGGACCTCGTGCGCGTCCCCGCCTGACCGGTGCCGTCCGACCGCCGCCGGGTGCGACACGGGCGACCGTGGGACCACGGACTGTGACCGTTCCCGGCCCGGGGTTCTAGAGTGCGTGCGATGGACACGACCGGGGTACCGCGCAGACGGCCGACGATCCGTGACGTCGCGGCCGCGGCCGGGGTCTCGCGCGGCACGGTGTCGCGCGTCATCAACGGCGGCCACTGGGTCTCGCCCGAGGCGCTCGCCGCGGTGCAGGAGGCCATCCGCACCACCGGCTACAAGACGAACCAGCACGCGCGCAGCCTCGTGACCGGACGCGCCAACTCCGTGGCGTTCCTGCTCACCGAGCCGCAGCACCTGCTGTTCGAGGACCCCAACTTCTCGATCCTGCTGCGCGGCGCGGCCACCGAGCTCGCGGCCCGCGGCATGCCGCTGCTGCTCATGGTCGCCGGGTCGCCCGCCGAGCAGGAGCAGATGCTCGGGTACGTGGGCGCGGGGCACGTCGACGGGGTGCTGCTGATCTCCTCCCACGCGGGCTCGCCCGTGCTGCGTGAGCTCGTGTCGCAGGACATCCCGACGATCGCGTGCGGCATCCCGCTGGGCTTCGAGTCGCAGGTGGGCTACGTCGCGGCCGACGACCTCGGCGGCGCCCGCACCATGACGCGTCACCTGGTCGAGCGCGGTCGCGAGCGCATCGCGATGATCACCGGCCCCATGGACACGCCCGGTGGTCGGCTGCGCCTCGAGGGCTACCGGCAGGAGCTCGGCGACCGGTTCGACGAGTCGCTCGTCGTGCACGGCGACTACACGCGGGCCTCCGGCACGGTGGCGATGACGGAGCTGCTCGAGCGGCGCCCGGACCTGGACGCGGTGTTCGCCGCGAACGACCTCATGGCGGCGGGCGCGATGGTCGTCCTGGCCGACGCGGGCCGCTCCGTGCCCGGCGACGTCGCGGTCGGCGGCTTCGACGACGCGGGCGTGGCCGTGACCGTGAACCCGCACCTGACGACGATGCGGCAGCCGTTCGAGCGGATCAGCGCGGAGATGGTGCGGCTGCTGCTCGAGGTCGTGGAGGGCAAGTCCTCCGCGGCGGTGACGCTCCCCGCGTCGCTCGTCGTGCGCGAGTCCACCTGACGCACGCCTGTCCGGACGCGACAGGACCCCGCGGCCCGACGAGGGCGGCGGGGTCCTGCGTCGTGCGGCGTCAGACTGCGAGCGCCGCCGCGACCACGTCCTTCGCCTCCGACTGCACCTGCGCGAGGTGCTCGGCCGAGACGAACGACTCGGCGTAGATCTTGTAGACGTCCTCGGTGCCCGACGGCCGCGCCGCGAACCACGCGTCGTCGGTCGTCACCTTGAGCCCGCCGATCGCCGCGCCGTTGCCGGGCGCCTCGGTCAGACGAGCGGTGATCGCACCGCCCGCGAGCGTCGTGGCCGTGACCTGCTCGGCGGACAGCACCGCGAGCCGGGCCTTGTCCTCACGCGTCGCGGCCGCGTCCACGCGGGCGTACCAGGACTCGCCGAGCTCGTCGACGAGCGCGCGGTGGTGCTCCGAGGGGGACTTGCCGGTGGTCGCGAGGATCTCCGAGGCGAGCAGGCACGCGATGGGCCCGTCCTTGTCGGTCGTCCACACGGTGCCGTCGGTGCGCAGGAAGCTCGCGCCCGCGGACTCCTCACCACCGAACCCGACCGAGCCGTCGATCAGCCCGGGCACGAACCACTTGAAGCCGACCGGCACCTCGAGCACCTGCCGGCCCAGCTTCGCGCCCACGCGGTCGACCAGGGACGACGAGACGAGCGTCTTGCCGATGGCCGCACCCGTGGGCCACTGCGGGCGCGCCCCGCCGAACAGGTAGGAGATCATCACCGCGAGGTAGTGGTTCGGGTTCATGAGCCCGCCGTCGGGCGTGACGATGCCGTGCCGGTCCGAGTCCGCGTCGTTGCCCGTGGCGATGTCGTACGGCGCCGGTCCGTCGCCCGCGGTCATGCGGCTCACGAGCGAGGCCATCGCGTACGGCGACGAGCAGTCCATGCGGATCTTGCCGTCCCAGTCCAGCGTCATGAACGGCCAGCGCGGGTCGACGGTCGCGTTCACGACGGTCAGGTCGAGGCCGTAGCGCTCACCGATCACGCCCCAGTACTCGGCCATCGCCCCACCCAGCGGGTCCGCTCCGATCCGCACGCCCGCCGAGCGGATCGCGTCCAGGTCGACCACGTTCGCGAGGTCGTCGACGTAGGCCGTCAGGTAGTCGTGGCGCTTGATGAGGTCGGACGCGATCGCGCGCTCGTACGGCGTCCGGGCGACCCGGCGCCAGCCGTCCGCGAGCAGCTCGTTGGCGCGCGCCGCGATCGGGCCGGTCGCCTCGCCGCCTGCGGGGCCACCGTGCGGCGGGTTGTACTTGAATCCGCCGTCAGCGGGCGGGTTGTGCGACGGCGTCACGACGATGCCGTCGGCCAGGCCGGGCCCGCGCGTGCGGACGCCCTCCGACGTGCCCGCGCCGTTGTGGCGCAGGATCGCGAGCGACACCGCGGGCGTCGGCGTGAACGAGTCGCGCGCGTCGACGTGCACCTCGACGCCGTTCGCGACGAGCACCTCGATCGCCGTGCGCTGCGCAGGCTCGGACAACGCGTGCGTGTCACGGCCGATGAACAGCGGGCCGTCGGTGCCCTGGCTGCGGCGGTACTCCACGATCGCCTGCGTGATCGCGACGATGTGCGCCTCGTTGAACGCGGTCGACAACGACGAGCCGCGGTGGCCGCTCGTGCCGAACACGACCTGCTCGTCGGGGACCGTCGGGTCCGGTACACGGTCGTAGTAGGCGCCGACGAGCGCGTCGACGTCGATGAGGTCCTCGGGCTGGGCGGGAGTTCCGGCGCGCGGGTGCATGCCGCCCATCCTTCCCCGACGACCACGCCCC
>NZ_LFKW01000093.1:18082-20649 GCF_001040865.1 Cellulomonas sp. A375-1
CGCCCCGGCAGTTCGTTGCTCGGACGTCGATTCGTTGCCCCAGAGCAACGAATCGACGCGGCAACGACGAACCGGCGTCGGGAGCAACGACTCGGCGGCGTCAGGTGCGGGGCGCCTTGGGTGGGGGGTGGGGGGTGGGGGTGGGCCGGTAGGCTCGCGCGCATGGCCAAGGGTTCTGTGGAGTTCGTGCTGCGTCCGTTCGAGGGGCTCCCCGGCGAGCCCGACTGGGTCGCGCTCAAGGAGGTCGTCCCCGCAGCGACGGCCACGGCGCGCACCACCAAGGAGTACGGCGCCAAGGAGGTGCTGGTCACGACGGTGCTGCCGCAGGCGTGGCCCGCGCTGCACCGCGCCGACGGCGTGATCCTGCTCGCGCTGCAGACCGCGTCCAGCTCGGGCGACGCGAGCCGTGACCTCGCGGTCGCGCTGCTCGAGGCGCTCGAGGTCGAGCCCGGCACCGCGATCGAGACGATCGGCCTGCCCGAGCCCGGCCCGCGCCTGCAGGACGTCCTGGACCTCACCGTGCCGTTCGAGGTCACGGTGCAGACGTCGTTCTCGTACTGGCTCGCGCCGGACGTCGAGCGCACGTCCGACCTGGAGGCCGCGATCGAGGACGCCGACGCGGGCATCATCGACACCGCCCCGGTCGCGGGCGTCGAGTCCGCGTACTGGTGCCGCATGGGCACCAAGGAGTTCCTCCGCTGGGCGCAGCCGCACGACGAGCAGGTGGTGCTCGACGGACTGGCGCGGCTGCACGCCAAGCGCGAGTCGGGCTTCGCGGACGGCAAGTTCATCGGCTACTTCCGCTCGTGCGGCCTCGTCGTGCCGGTCTGGGAGCTCGCGCGCGGCACCGAGGCCGACGAGCTCGAGGGTCCGATCGCCGAGTTCCTGCCGCGGTTCACGGCCGCGCTCGAGAGCACCGAGCCGCTCGACGCGAACGAGCGACGGGCCCGCGCGGGCCTCGTCGCGCGCCAGGTCACGTTGCGCTGAGCGACCTCACGTCCCACGGTGCCCGGGCGTCTGCACGACGACGCCCGGGCACCGTTGTGTCGGACCCGCGGCGCATCCTGGACGACGAGGAGGGCGACGTGACGACGCTGAGCGCGCAGCACCAGACGGAGCACCAGAGCAGCGGGCGGCTGCACACGGTGCTGACGACGCCGATCGGGCCGGTCGCGGTCGCGGTGGCGGACGGCGCGGTCACGCACGTGCGGATGACGCGGTCCGACGACGCGTCGCCCGACCCGTTCGGCGACGCACCCGGCACGCGCGTCCTGCCCGACGACGACCCCGTCCTGGCCGAGGCGGCACGCCAGCTCACGGCGTACTTCGCGGGGACGCTGCGCGCGTTCGACCTCCCGCTGCGGCCCTCCGGCTCGGCGTTCCAGCTGCTCGTCTGGGCGGGCCTGCGCCGCATTCCGTACGGCACGACGACGACGTACGGCGCGCTCGCGGCGGACCTCGGGCTGGACCCGCGCACCTCGTCGCGCGCGGTCGGTGCCGCGAACGGGGCCAACCGGATCGCGATCGTCGTGCCGTGCCACCGGGTGATCGGCGCGGACGGCACGCTCACCGGGTTCGCCGCGGGCGTCGACCGCAAGCGGTCGCTCCTGGACCTCGAGCAGGGGGACTCCACGCGGACGGGCAGGCTGTTCTGACCTGTGCGCGCCAGCCGGACGTGGACGTCCCGTGCGGGTTCGGTGCCCGCGGCGGGACACAGGACCGTCCGCGCGCGGCGTGCGGGCCGCACGTCGATAGGCTGACGCCGTGAACCCCCCCGTTCCCGCCGACCCCGCAGGTGACGAGCCCGGGACCCCGACCGGTGGCTCGTCGGCCAAGGCCGTCGGCCGTGCGCCCTCCGGTCCGCGCGTGCGTCAGCGCGTCGCCGTGATCATCCCGGCGAAGGACGAGTCGCGGCGCATCGCGGCGACCGTCCGCTCGGCCAAGGCGATCCCGCACGTCGACCTGGTGCTCGTGGTCGACGACGGCTCGGAGGACAACACCCAGCACGTCGCGCGGGAGGCCGGCGCGGTCGTCGTGCGGCACTCGCACAACCGCGGCAAGGCCGCCGCGATGGAGACCGGTGCCGCGGTGGTCGCGATGCGCGACGCCCCGGACCGCGCGCCGCGCGTGCTGCTGTTCATCGACGGCGACCTGGCCGAGACGGCCGTCAACACCGCACCGCTCGTCCCGCCGGTGCTCGAGGGTCACACGGACCTGGCGATCGCGCTCCTGCCGCCGCAGCCCGGGGCGGGTGGGCGCGGGATCGTCGTCGGTGCCGCGCGTCGCGCGATCGCGTCGCTGACCGGGTGGACGCCCACGCAGCCGCTGTCCGGCATGCGCTGCCTGACGCGCGAGGCGTTCGAGGCCGCGACGCCGCTCGCGCACGGCTGGGGCGTCGAGACCGGCATGACGATCGACCTGCTGCGCCAGGGCTTCCGCGTGGTCGAGGTGCCGTGCGAGCTGCGGCACCGGCCGTCGGGCTCGGACCTGCGCGGGCAGCTGCACCGGGCCGCGCAGTACCGCGACGTGCAGCTGGCGGTGAACGCGCGCCGGCTGCGGGCCGCCGC
>NZ_LFKW01000094.1:0-1544 GCF_001040865.1 Cellulomonas sp. A375-1
GTTCCTGCGCTGGTTCTCCGAGCAGGCCACGCGCGTGCAGGGCCGCTACGGCCCGAACCCCGAGGGCACGGGCCGGATGATCGTCAGCCAGCACCCCGTGGGCCCGTGCTTCCTCATCACGCCGTGGAACTTCCCGCTCGCGATGGCCACGCGCAAGATCGCCCCCGCGCTCGCGGCCGGGTGCACGGTCGTCGTGAAGCCCGCGTCCCTGACCCCGCTGACGACCCTGTTCGTCGCGCAGCTCCTGCAGGAGGCGGGCGTCCCGGACGGCGTCGTCAACGTGATCACGACGAAGGCCACGGGGCCGGTCTCCGAGGCGATCATCCGTGACCCGCGCCTGCGCAAGCTGTCCTTCACCGGGTCCACGCCGGTGGGCCGGAGCCTGCTCGGGCTCGCGGCGGGCGGCGTGCTGCGCACGTCGATGGAGCTCGGCGGGAACGCGCCGTTCGTCGTGCTCGACGACGCGGACCTGGACGCCGCGGTCGACGGCGCGCTCGCCGCGAAGTTCCGCAACATCGGCCAGGCCTGCACCGCCGCGAACCGGTTCCTGGTGCACCGCTCGGTGGCCGACGAGTTCGCGCGGCGCGTCACCGAGCGCGTCTCGTCGTTCCGCACGGGACGGGGGACGCAGGACGGCGTGACGATCGGTCCGCTGATCGACGAGGACGCGGTCGCCAAGGCCGACGAGCTCGTCACCGACGCCGTGCACCGCGGCGCGACGGTGCGCACGGGCGGCTCGCCGCTCGACCGCCCCGGGACGTTCTACGCCGCGACCGTCCTGTCCGACGTCCCTGCTGACTCCCGCCTGATGCGCGAGGAGATCTTCGGACCCGTCCTGGCGATCGTCCCGTTCGACGACGAGGACGAGGCCGTGCGGCTCGCGAACGACACCGAGTACGGCCTGGTCTCCTACGTCTACACGCAGAGCCTGGCGCGCGGGCAGCGCATGATCGAGCGGCTCGAGACCGGGATGATGGGGCTCAACGTCGGTGTCGTCTCGAACGCCGCGGCGCCGTTCGGCGGGTGGAAGCAGTCGGGGCTCGGCCGCGAGGGTGGCGCCGAGGGGATCGCCGAGTACCTCGAGACGAAGTACACGCTCACCGCCGACCCGTTCGCGTAGGCGACCGTTCGTGTGCGCGCGGCGGTGACCAGCCGGCGACGCGTCGGTGAACACTGCGCCCACGGTCCCGTTCGCCCGGTTCCTCCCCCGCGCGATGCGGCACGATCACCGGGTGTCGAACGACGTGGACATGCTGGTCAGGGCAGCGCGGGTGGCGGGAGGCGTGCACCGGCTGGTCGACGACCTCGCAGCCGACCTCACCGTGGTGGAGCCGCAGACGCCGATGAGCGAGGTCGAGGTGCTGTTCCGGTCCCCCCACGTCGCGTGCCTGGGCGTGCGGCGCGACGACGACCACGTCGGGCTGCTCACGCGCAGCCGGTTCGCCGACGCGCAGACCGGCCGGCTCGGCTTCGGCCGCGCCGTGCTCACGCGCCGCCCGATCGCCGAGGTCGCGGACTTCGCGCCGCTCGTCGTGGACTCCGGC
>NZ_LFKW01000094.1:1630-7203 GCF_001040865.1 Cellulomonas sp. A375-1
TGCGCGGGTCCACCTGGGCGTCGGTGGCGACCGGCGACCTGGTCCTCTCGCTCGTCGCGTCCCTCACCACGCGCTCGCTGCACGACCCGCTGACGCGGCTGCCCGGGCGCGAGCTCGTGCTGCACACGCTGCGGTCCTGGTCGACGATGCTCGCGGGCTCGTCGCGGCGGCTCGTCCTGCTCGTCGCGGACGTCGACGACTTCGGCGCGCTGAACGCCACCCACGGACCGGTCGCCGCCGACGACTTCCTCGTCCGGCTCGCCGGTCGCCTCAAGGCCGCGCTGCCCTCGGGCGCCCTCGTCGGGCGCACGGGCTCGGACGAGCTCATGGCGGTCGTCATGGTCGCCGGGGCCACGCCCGACCAGTTCGAGCAGCACGTCGCGCAGCTGCGCCGCGAGGTCGACCACGCGCTCGCGCCGCAGCGGGGCGACGACCGTCCCGTGCGGCTCGTCGTGGCCAGCGACCTCGGCGCCGCGCACGCCGACGCGCTGGTCACGCAGGCGCTCGCCCGCATGCATGCGCTCAAGCGCCGCGAGCGCGTGCCCGCATGAGCCCGCGCGCTCAGGCGGGAGCGGGCGCGCTCCAGCGCAGGCCGTCCAGCACCAGACGCAGGACGCGCTCGGTGCGCTCGCGGTCCATCGACTCGACGCCCGCGAGGCACACGCCGCTCACCGCGCGCATGAGGTCGGCGGGCTCGAGGTCCGTGCGGATCGAGCCCTCGGCCTGCGCTGCGGCGACGAGCCGTGTGGCGGCGCCCTCGAGCCGGGTGCGGCCCTCGTTCATGACCTCCGCGGCCTGCGGGCCCAGCCCGGCCTTGAGCGCCGAGGCCATGCCGCGCTTGCGGATGACGTAGCCGACGAAGCCGAGGACCCAGGTGTCGAGGGCCTCGCCCGCCGGGAGCCGGGTGAGCAGCTCGTCGGCCCGCGCGACGAACGCGTCGAGGCTCGAGCGGTAGACGCTGGCGATCAGGTCGAGCCGCGTCGGGAAGTGGCGGTACAGCGTGCCGACGCCGACGCCGGCCGTGCGCGCGATGTCCTCCAGGGAGGCCTCGGTGCCCTGGGCGTCGAAGGCGGCGGTGGCGGCGTCGAGGATCTTCTGGCGGTTGCGGGCGGCGTCGGCGCGCAACGGCCGCGCAGCGGTCGCGTCCTTGCTCACCACACGCTCCTCGTCGTCGGCATGCAGCAGATCATCGCATGCTCTTGCGTAAACGGAGGCACCCTCCGTATAGTCCCATCACAGCGGAGGCTCCCTCCGCTTCATCGACATCATAGACCGCGGAGGTCCGCATGATCGCGCCCGCGTCCCCCACTGCTCGCACGGCCTCGCCCGTGCTGGTCCTGGCCGCCATCCTCACCACCCAGCTCATGCTGGTGCTCGACATGACGATCGTGAACGTCGCACTGCCGGACATGCAGCGCGCACTCGGTTTCACACCCACCGGCCTGTCCTGGGTGCTCAACGCGTACACGCTCGCCTTCGGCGGGCTGCTCCTGCTCGGCGCCCGCACGGGCGACCTGCTCGGCCGGCGCCGCGTCCTGGTCGCCGGCATCTCGCTGTTCACGGTCGCGTCGCTCGTCGGCGGGTTCGCCGGCTCGGACGTCACGCTGCTCGCCGCCCGGGCGGCACAGGGCATCGGCGCGGCCTTCGCGGCACCGTCCGCGCTCGCCCTGCTCATGGGTCGCTTCCCCGAGGGTCGCGAGCGGGCCCGCGCGCTCGGGTACTTCTCCGCCGTCTCCATCGGCGGGTCCGCACTGGGCCTGATCGCCGGCGGGATGCTCACGCAGTGGGTCTCCTGGCGGTGGGTCATGTTCGTCAACGTGCCGATCGGCATCGGCCTGGTGCTGCTCGCGCGCGCCGTCCTCACCGAGACGCGCCGCCACCCCGGCCGGTTCGACCTCACGGGCGCGTTCACCTCGACCATCGGCATGACGGCGCTGGTCTACGGGTTCGTCGAGGCCGCGGAGTACGGGTGGTCCGCGCCGCGGACCGTCGCCGCGTTCACGGTCGGCGCGCTCCTGCTGGTCGCGTTCGTGCTCACCGAGCTGCGCGCGCCGTCACCGATCACGCCGCTGCGGCTCGTCGCCGACCGCACCCGCGCCGCGGCGCTCGTCGGGCGGCTCCTGCTCATGGCCGCGATGACCGGGCTGTTCTTCTTCCTCACCCAGTTCCTGCAGGACGTCCTGGGCTACTCGCCGCTCGCCACAGGCGTCGCGTTCCTGCCCATCACCGTCATGCTGCTGGTGTTCTCGCAGGTCAGCGCGCGTCTCATGGAGCGGCTCGGGACCCGGGGGCTGATGGTCGGCGGGCTCACCGTCACCACCGTCGCCCTGGTGCTCCTGTCGCGGCTCACCGCCGACTCCAGCTACCCGCAGATCCTGGTCTCACTCGTGCTGTTCGGGATCGGCAACGGGCTCGCGTTCGTCCCGCTGACCGCCGCCGGGCTCCAGGGCGTCGACCCGCGCGACGCCGGCGCGGCCTCCGGGCTCCTCAACGCCGCGCAGCAGATCGGCGGCGCGCTCGGGCTGGCCGTGCTCGTGACCGTGGCGGAGTCCGCGGCGCGGGCAGCCGGACCGGTCGGGTCCACCGCCGCGGAGATCGCGCAGCACGCGTTCGTCGTCGGGGCGCAGCAGGCGTTCCTCGTCGGCGCGGGCCTGACGGCCGCGACAGTCGTCCTGCTCGGCGTGCTGGTCCGTCCCGCGCGCCCCGCTCCCACGGTGCTCGAGCTCGAGCCCGAGGTCGCCCTGGCGGCCGAGCCCGCGCCCGTGGCCTGACGGTCACATCCCCCGACGAGGCCACCCGGCGGCTCGCTGCACGCATCGAGCCCCGGGTGGCCTCGCGGCGCCTGGCCCGTGGATCGCGCTCGACGCGCCGGGTCGAGACTCCCGTGACACCCTTTCGCACGTGAGCCGCACCCCCTTGCGCCGTGGGCGCCCGGAGCCGCTGTCCGCGAGCGCGTCAGCGGTCGCTCCGGGTCGCACCCGCAGGCTGCTGCGCGCCGCAGCGGCCGCGGCCGCGACGGCGGCCTCGGTGCTCGCGCTGGGTCTCCTGGTGCGCGACTCCTGGGAGCCGCTGGTGCGGTTCGACGAGCGGACCGTCCGGGCCGCCGTGTCGTTCGCGTCGGAACACCCGACGCTCGTCGACGCGCTGCTCGCCTGGCAGTGGGTGTTCGAGGGCCGGCGCGTGATCGTGCTGGTCGTCGGCGCGTGCCTGCTCGTGTGGTGGCGGACCGGGATGAAGACCCGGACCTGGTGGGCGCTGGCGACGGCGCTCGCGGCATGGGGGTTCGCGAACCTCGCGAAGGAGCTCACCCGGCTGGCCCGGCCGGTGCTGGACGAGCCGCTCACGCACGCGTCGGGCTACTCGTTCCCGTCGGGTCACGCCTCGACCACCGCCGCCTGGTCCACGACGCTCGTCGTGCTCGTCTGGCCGCTGCTGCACAGCCGCGGGGCGAAGACGGCCGCGGTTGCCGGGGCCGCTCTGCTCATGGTGCTCACGGCGCTCGACCGGGTGCTGCTCGGCGCCCACTTCCCCACGGACGTGCTCGCGGGCACCGTCCTGGGAGTGGGGCTCGTCCTGGCGTCCTACCTCGGGTACCGGGGATGGTCGCCGCAGGACCCGGTGCCGCCGGGGCCGTCGGTCCGAACGACTCAGGAGGCACGGTGAGGCTCGATCTGGACCGCTACGCGAACGACCCGTCCGCACCGTCGGGCGGCGAGTTCGGACGCGACCTCGGGCTCAGGGTGGCCGTGCCCGCCGCCGGGCTGTGGGCGGTGGTCGTCGGGATCGGGCTGCTGCTCATGGGTCCGCTGGCCACGCTCGGGGAGCGTGAGCTCGCGGTCAACGAGTGGTTCGTGGAGCAGCGCACGGCGCTGCTCGACCAGCTGACGTCCTGGTGGAGCACGATCGGCAACACCCCGATCATCGTCGGGGTCTGCCTCGTCGTCGTCGCAGCGGTCTGGTGGCGCACCCGGCAGTGGTGGTACGCCGTGGTGCCCGCGATCGCCGTCGCCACGCAGGCGTCGGTGTTCATGCTCGCCGCCCTGGTCGTCGGGCGGGAACGCCCCGACGTCGAGGCCCTCGACGAGGCGCCGCCCACGTCGAGCTTCCCCAGCGGCCACTCGGGCGCCTCCACCGCGCTCTACGTGACGTTCGCACTCATGGCGCAGCGCATCGAACGCACCTGGCTGCGGGTCACCGTCACCGTGATCCTGCTCGTGCTCCCCATGCTCGTCGTGTACTCGCGCCTGTACCGCGGGATGCACCACGTGAGCGACATCGTCGTCGGCGTGCTCAACGGGCTCGTCTGCACGGTCCTCGCCTGGAACTACCTGCGGCGCACGCCGCGTCCCGCCGACGAACCCACCACCGTCCAGAGCGCGGAGCGTGCCCGATGACCCACCTCGCCGTGGTCGCCAACCCCTCCAAGCTCGACGACGCCGAGAAGATCCGGGCCGTGATCGACGACGCCTGCGCGGCGCGCGGGCTCGAGCGGCCCCTGTGGATCGAGACGACCGTCGAGGACCCGGGGAGCGGGCAGACGCGCGAGGCGCTCGACCAGGGCGCCGACCTCGTGTGCGCGCTCGGCGGGGACGGCACCGTCCGCGCCGTCGCCGAGGTGCTGGCCGGGGGCGACGTCCCGCTCGGCCTGCTGCCCGCCGGCACCGGCAACCTGCTCGCCCGCGCGCTCGGCCTGCCCGTCGACAGCCTCGAGGACGCACTCGCCGTCGTGCTCGACGGTCGCACGTCGCGGATCGACGTCGGTACCTTGACGCTCGACGGCTCGGACGACGAGCACGTCTTCCTCGTCATGGCGGGCATGGGACTCGACGCCGAGACCATGGCTCACGCCGACGAACGACTCAAGGGCGTCCTCGGCTGGCCCGCTTACCTGGTGTCCGGCGTCAAGGCCGCAGCGCGCGGCGGCTTCACCGCACGCGTGCAGCCCCGCGACGGCCACGCCACCTCACGCACCGTGCGCGCGGTGGTCATCGGCAACAGCGGGACGCTCACCGGCGGCATGGAGCTCATGCCCGACGCCCAGCTCGACGACGGGCTGCTCGACGCCGCCGTCATCGCCCCTAGCGGCCTGCCCGGCTGGATCCGCACGATCCGCACCGTCCTCACCGCGGGCCGCGCGCACGAGCACCTCGAGCGCTACCAGTCGACCGGCTTCCGGGTGTCCACGCAGCACCCCACCGCCGTCCAGCTCGACGGCGACGCCGTCGGCGAGCACCGCAAGCTTGAGAGCCACGTCCGCCCTGCCGCCCTCCCGGTCCGAGTCCTCGCCACGAACGCCTGACGCGACCGAAGGCGGCAGAAGGTAAGAGCCGGCCCGCCCGCGCGGACCCTTCATGGCTCGCCTCGCCGACCGCGCGGACTACGTTGAGGCCATGGCTTCGGACGCCGCCACGCGAGCACCGTGGGATGCCGTGCTGAACCGATACCGGGACCTGGCCACCGATGCCGCCACGTTCAACGTCTTCCTCCTTGAGCAGCTGCGGCCGACGTGGCAGGCCCACGTGCGACCGGACACCTCGATGTTCACGCTCTTGTTCACCCGCCACGGCGAGACG
>NZ_LFKW01000094.1:7260-13993 GCF_001040865.1 Cellulomonas sp. A375-1
ACTTCCACGAGCGCGTCGAGGTGAACTACGAGACGCCAGACCGTGTTCGCCTCGCCTTCGCCCGGCAGGCACCCCGGCGAGCAGGGCAGCGATCCATCGGGCCAGTCGTAGTGACGGGCGACTTCGCACGCCCCGAGAACGCTCCCGCTGTCGTCGAGAACTTCTTGATGCAACTGTCCGGAGCTTGAGAAGGGCCGCGCTCACCCTCTCGCGATTGTGTTTCGCCGAGGCGGGGTCAAGGCCGACTCGCACCGTCGCCGGTCGTTCCGATCATCGTGAGGCCCGCGAACTCGAGCGCACGCTGAAGTCGCCCGACGGTCTCGGCGCGCCGCCTGGCCGCGCCTGCGAAGGATGCGGCGTAGATAGCCCCCCGCACGACTTCCGCCGGACCGTGGCCACCCAGGTGGCGAGCGAAAGCACTCTCGCGAACGCCACGGCACTGCTCGGGCACTCTGACGAGAGCACCACGGCCCGCCACTACGTCCAGCGGCTCCATGTGGCTCCGGACCTGCGGGTCATCATCGATCAGCTCGTCGCCCAGGCGCCGGATGACGCCCTGGAGGGGCTAATTCGGAGGGTCAACGGAGGATCGGGAATGACGAAGGGCCCCACAGCCGCGTGATCGTGCGGGTGGGGCCCTTCGGCTGGCGGTAGCGGTGGGATTTGAACCCACGGTGGACTTTCACCCACACACGCTTTCGAGGCGTGCTCCTTAGGCCGCTCGGACACGCTACCTCGGTGCAGAAGGGTACCCGGTCGCGGGCCGTGCATCGAATCGGGGTCCACGGCACGATCCCCCCAAGGCCGAGCGGGCGCCTCGTCGGACCAACGATCAGCAAGGACCCGGCCCCGGCGAGGACCAGACGACAGGCCTACCGTGGAGGCGTGAGCACCGACGCACGCCAGGTCACCACCGCCTCGCTGGGGGACGTGGTCGACGCGCTCGCGGGGCACCGGCTGACGGTGCTGACCGGGGCGGGCGTCTCGACTGACTCGGGGATCCCGGACTACCGCGGCCCGGACTCGCCCCCGCGCACGCCGATGACGTTCCAGCAGTTCGTCGGGGACGAGGCGTTCCGGCGGCACTACTGGGCGCGCAACCACGTGGGGTGGCGGCACGTGAACAGGACGCTCCCCAACAAGGGCCACCGGGCGCTCGTCGCGCTCGAGCAGCGGGGTGTGGTGCTGGGGATCATCACGCAGAACGTGGACCTGCTGCACGAGGCGGCGGGGTCGCGGCACGTGATCGACCTGCACGGCCGGTACGACCGGGTGGTGTGCCTGGAGTGCGGGACGGTGATCGGGCGGCGCGAGCTCGCGGACCGGCTGGACGCGCTCAACCCCGGGTTCGCCGACGAGATCGGCGCGGTGGCCGACGTGGAGATCGCGCCGGACGCGGACGCGGTGATCGAGGCGACGAGCCACTTCGTCGTCGCGGACTGCGCGCGGTGCGGCGGGATGCTCAAGCCGGACATCGCGTACTTCGGTGAGACGGTGCCGCGCGAGCGGGTCGAGCGGGCGTACGCGCTGGTGGATGCGGGGGACGCGTTGCTGGTCGCGGGGTCGTCGTTGACGGTGCAGTCGGGGCTGCGGTTCGTGCGGCACGCCGCGCAGGCCGGCAAGCCGGTGGTCGTCGTGAACCGCGGAGCGACGCGGGGCGACCGGTACGCGGTCGTCACGCTCGACGCGGGCACGTCCGAGACGCTGACGGAGCTCGCGGAGGTGCTGCCGGCGCCCCGCGCGAGCGGCTGATCACTCCTCGCGCTGCAGCTCGAAGAAGTGCCGCAGCAGCGCGCCGCACTCCTCGTCGCGCACACCGCCGATCACCTCGACGCGGTGGTTGAGCCGCCGGTCACGCACCACGTCGAACTGCGACCCGCACGCGCCCGCCTTGGGGTCCCACGCGCCCAGGACGAGCCGCGGGATGCGCGCCAGCACGGTCGCACCCGCGCACATGAGGCACGGTTCGAGGGTCACGACGAGCGTGCAGTCGTCGAGCCGCCAGCGGCCGAGCGTCTCAGAGGCCGCGCGCAGGGCGCGCACCTCGGCGTGCGCGGTGGGGTCCTCGTCGGCCTCGCGTGCGTTGCGGCCCCGCCCGACGACGACACCGCCCGAGTCGATGACGACCGCCCCGACCGGGACGTCGCCCGTGCGGATCGCGCGGCGTGCCTCGTCGAGCGCCAGGCCCATCGCCCAGGCATCGGCCGGCTCCACGGGCCGGCCGGTGGAGGTCATGGCGTCATGATGACGCACCGCGCGCTCGTCGGACCAGGGGACGGACGCTCTCGCCGGACCCACGACGGTGCGTGCGCCGAGTCCCACCGCGGAGGGGCGGACCGACGAGTAACCTTCGGGCATGCGCCTGCACGTCGCGGACCACCCGCTCGTCGCCCACAAGCTCACGGTCCTGCGGGACCAGGGCACTCCGTCAGCCACCTTCCGGCTCCTCGTCGACGAGCTCGTCACGCTCCTCGCGTACGAGGCGACGCGGGACGTGCGCACGCGTGAGGTCGAGATCCAGACCCCCGTCGCGGTCACCACGGGCACCAAGCTCGCGCAGCCGCGCCCGCTCGTCGTGCCGATCCTGCGCGCGGGTCTCGGCATGCTCGACGGCATGACGCGCCTGCTGCCGTCCGCGGAGGTCGGCTTCCTCGGCATGCAGCGCGACGAGGAGACGCTCGAGGCGATCACGTACGCCAACCGGCTCCCCGAGGACCTCTCGGGCCGGCAGTGCTTCCTGCTCGACCCGATGCTGGCGACCGGCGGCACCCTCGTCGCGGCGATCGACTACCTGCTGCAGCGCGGCGCGCGTGACGTCACGGCCGTGTGCCTGCTCGCCGCGCCCGAGGGCATCAAGGTCGTCGAGGACTTCGTCGGGGACCGCGCCGACGTGCAGGTCGTGGTCGCGGCCGTCGACGAGCGCCTCAACGAGAAGGCGTACATCGTCCCGGGCCTCGGCGACGCGGGCGACCGTCTCTACGGGGTCGTCTGACCCTCCGCCGACGAAGGCGCCGCACGAACCGCTCAGCGGTCGCCGTCCGGCCGTCGCGTGCTTACCGTGGGCGCCATGCGAGTCGCGGTCGCCGGTGGTCACGGGAAGGTGGCCCGACATCTCACACGGGTCCTCGCCGCGCGCGGTGACGTCCCGATCGCGTTGATCCGGTCGCTCGACCAGGTCGACGACGTGACGTCCGACGGCGCCGAGGCGGTGGTCCTCGACCTCGAGCGGTGCAACGTCGCGGACGTCGCGGGTGCCGTCACGGGCGCCGAGGCGGTGGTGTTCGCTGCGGGCGCCGGGCCGGGCAGCGGGGCCTCACGCAAGGACTCGGTGGACCGCGCGGCGGCGGCACTGCTCGCCGACGCGGCCGAGCGTGCGGGCATCTCCCGCTACCTGCTCGTCTCCTCGATGGGCGTGGACGACCCTCCCGCGCAGGCCGACGGCGTGTTCGCCGCGTACCTGCGCGCCAAGGCCGCGAGCGAGCGCGACCTGCGCGCCCGCACCCTCGACTGGACGATCCTGCGCCCCGGCCGGCTCACCGACGACGAGCCGACCGGCCTGGTGCGGCTCGAGGAGTCGGTCGCGCCGGGCGCGATCCCGCGCCAGGACGTGGCCGCCGTGATCGCGTCCCTGCTCGCGAACCCCGCGACGGCCGGGCTCACGCTCGAGCTGGTCGCGGGCGCGGTGCCGGTCGACGCGGCGGTCGTCGCCGCCACCGAGCGCGCGGACTGACCCGACACCCGGGACCGTCAGGGAACGACCGGCTCCGACCGCAACGTGATCGCCCCGACCAGGTACTGGTCGCCGGACGTGCTGGGCGTCAGCGACGAGACGTCGCACGGAAGCGTGGCCGGGACGAAGCCCTTGGCGTCGATCCCGAGCGACGACGACGAGCGCCACCCGGACGCGGTCGAGTCGAACGCGTTGCTCGGGTCGCCGTACCCACCGTCGACGCGCAGCGGCGTCAGAGAGGTGGTCGCGCTCGTGCACAGGCCACCCAGGCGCATCCGGTCGCCGGTGAGCCCGCGGTCGCCCTCCCACCCGACCACGCCGACCCGTGCGGTCGAGCCCGCGGGCGCGGCGAACCGGAACGCGGGCGGCGGGGCGTTCGTGCCGACCCACAGGCCGCCGTCGTAGACCGTGACGCGCGAGTCGCCGGGTGCGGAGTACACGACGACGAGCGCCCAGCCGCCGTAGTACGTCGGGTCGACGTCCGTGCGCGTGGCGCTCACCGCCATGTCGGCGAGCGACCACGTGCCGCCGCCGCGCGCCTGCACGAGCGTCGTCACATCGGCGAACGACGAGTAGTAGCTGCGCTTCTTGTCGTCCGTGCGCTGCGTGGCCGTTCCCGCGACCGGCACGTACGCACCGCCAGGTCCGCGCACGAGCGCGTGGTCGAGCGCGCCGCTCCAGCCGTCGGACGGTCCGCGCACGGCCGACCAGTACAGCCCCGCGAACGCGACCTCGCGGCCCGCCGGCACCGTGAGCGTGGTGCTCGACGAGACGGGGACCTTGGTACGCGCGACCCCCTCGGGGGGCGCCTCGTCGATCGGCTGCATCTTCTGGGAGTTGTTGTCGGCACCGCCTGCGAGCGCCTTGCGGCAGGCGTCCGTCTGCGCGTCGCACGAGAGCACCGCGGCACCCGACTCGGTGACGGTCCAGCCGCCCGTCGCGGTGCTGAACCGCTCCGCGAGCCCGCCGGAGCGTCCGACGACCGGCACGCTCTCGACCACGGGCTTGTCGACACCCGTCGCGCTCGCCTCGATGCGCACCACCGTGCTCGCCGAGTAGTCGGAGGTCACCGGGAGCAGCACCTCGGCGACGTCGCCCGCCGCGAGCGTGCTCCAGCGGCACTCGACCGACCGGCCGCCGCCGCTCGTCGTGCACGCATCCGGCACCGGGACCGAGGTCCGCTCGGGGTCGACGACGAGGTTCGCGGGCAGGGTCACGCGCGCGACCACGTCCGCCGCGTCCGCGGCCGCGTCGTCCTCGCGCTGCACCGCAACCGCGAAGGCCACCGCACCGGTGTCGTCGGGCTGCAGCGTGACCGAGGCATCGCGGACCGCGAGCTGCGGCGCCCGGCCCGTGACAGCGAGCGTGAGCGGCGGCGCGTCGTCGGCGTCGTGCGCGGTGGCCGTGACGAGCGCGGCCTCGAGGCTGCCCACCGTGCCGACCGCGGCGGCGACCGGCAGCACGACCTGCGCGCTCCCCCCGGCCGCGAGCGCTGGCCCGTCGCACCGCACCTGGTCACCGGCACGCGACTCGACCACGTCGCACGCCCAGAGCACACCGTCCCACCCACCGCTCCACGTGACCCCCGCGGGCAGTCGCACGCCCAGCGCGACGGGGGCGGAAGCGAGGTCACCGGTGTTGGTCACCGTGAGCGTCAGGGTGCTCGTCCGGCCGCCCGACACCGCGAGGTCGGCGCCCTCGACGACGAGCGTCGCGGGCTGCGCGAGCGTCACCGGCACGCGGGCTGCGCTGCCCGTGGCCGGCGCGGGTCGCAGGACGAGGTCGATCGCGTCGACGGTGGCCGCCCGCCCGACGCCGAGGCCGAGCGTCAGGGGCGCGTCCGTGCGCCCGCGGATCTCACCGGCCGTGCACGTCAGCGTCGCCGCTGCGGCCTCGGGCGTCTCCGGGCTCGCACAGGTCCACGGTGCGGCGACCCGTCCGGTCCACGCGACTCCCGCGGGGAGCTGCACGTCCGCCTGGGCACCCGTCACCGGGGAGCGGCCCGCGTTGAGCAGCTCGAACGTCACGTCGCGCTCGCGGCCTGCGACGAGCGCGAGCGGCCCCTGGTCGCGCGACACCGCCAGGCGCGCGGGGCTCGGCGTGACCTTCACGCCGATGGGCGGCGGCCGGTAGTCGACCCCGGGTCCGGTCACGACGAGCCCGATCTCGGCGTCGTCGTGCTCGAACGACTCGTCGATGCTCACGGGCACCACCAGGCGCGCGGCGTCGTGCCCGGGGAGCTCGGCGAGCGTGCACGTCGCGACCTCGGTCCGCACCCCCGTGCACGTCCAGTCCTCGGCGGCCGACACCCCCGTGCCGAGCGAGCCCGTCGCGAACGTCGTGCCGGCCAGGCTCGTGCCGACGAGCCCCGCGGGCTCCTCGGCCATGCCGCCGAACCCGTCGACCCGCACGCCGTCGGGCAGCGTGAGCTCGGCCACCAGGCCGCGCGCGGGCAGGTCGCCCTCGTTGCGCAGCGTCAGCGCGAGCTCCTGCGCGGACGCGCCGCCGGCGAGCACGAGCCCGGTCGACGGCAGCGTCACCACGACCTTCGCCCCGACGGGCGGCGGGGTGGGCTCGACCGTCGGCGTGGGCTCGGACGTGGGTTCGGGTGTCGGCTGCGTCGTGGGGTCGGGTGTGGGCTCGGTGGTCGGGTCCGGCGTGGGGTCGGTCGTCGGGTCCGGTGTCGGCTCGTTCGTCGGGGCGGCGGTGGGGTCGTCCCCCGGGTCGCCCACCGGCGGGACGATGACGCGCGTCGTCGGTCCGTCCGTCGGCGTGGCCGACGGCCCCGGGGTGGGCGCTCCGCTCGGCGCGGTGCTCGCCGCCCCGGACGGCTCGGGCGCACTCGTCGTCGCGGTGACGGTCGGCACGGGGTGCGCGTCGAGCACCAGGCCCTTGTCGCCTGCGTTCAGCACGACGGCGACAGCGACGGCCGCCACCACCACCGCTCCCGCGACACCCGCGACCACGCCCGCGGGGATGCTCGCGAGGAACGCCGCGAGCCCT
>NZ_LFKW01000095.1:0-12720 GCF_001040865.1 Cellulomonas sp. A375-1
GGGCGACGAGGTCGCGCCCGGCGACGTGCTCGCGACGATCGACGACACGGACCTGCAGCAGGACGTCGACGACGCGACCGCCACGCTCGCGGACGCCCAGCAGCGGCTCGAGGACGACCTCGAGTCCCAGACCACCAGCACGTCCACCGCCAGCACGTCCTCCACGGGTGTCAGCACGACGAACGCCAGCACGACGAGCGCCAGCACGACGAGCGCCACCACGACGAGCAGCGCCGCGAGCGCGAGCACGACGAGCGGCGCCGGAGAGGTCGGTGGGGTCGTTCCCGCGGCCTTCGTCGTCCCGACGAGTGCGTCCTCGCCGACGCCTCCCGGACCGGGCGACCCCAGCGACCCCGGCGAGGGCGAGCTGCCCGCCGAGGTGCAGGCCGCGCTCGACGACGTCGCGGCGGCGCAGGAGGACCTGCTGACGCGCTACGACGAGGCGTCCGACCTGCTCGCGGCGAGCGAGGACGGCCTCGGCGCGGCCGCGCTCGTGTGCCAGCAGCTGCTCGACGCGCCGAGCGGGTCGCCCGCGACGGGCGACGTCCTGACGCTCACGCCGGGCACGGTCGCGGCGGGGGGAGCGCTCCGCGTCGACGCGACCGGCACCGTCGCGGGCACCGAGTACCAGCTCGTGCTCGTGTCGTCGGGTGCGGTGCTCGCGACGCTGACCGCGTCGGGCTCGTCGTTCGCGACGGCCGTGCTGGTCCCGTCGGGCGTGCAGGGGACCGACGCGGTCGCGCTCGTCGGCCCGTCCGGGACCGTGTCGTCGACCTCCCTGACGGTGACCGCCGCGGACGCGACGTCGCTGCCGGACGCTCTCGTCGCGTGCCAGGGCGCGGTCACCGGCGTGCTCGGCGACCAGCAGGACGTCGCCGAGGCGCAGCGCGCGCTCCTGGACGCGACGACCGCGCTCGACGACGCGCTCGACGCCCTCACGCAGGCCGTCCGGAATGCGACGACGCCCACCGATCCCACGGACCCCACCGACCCGACGGACCCCACGCACCCGACCGACCCGACGCAGCCGACGGACCCGGCCCAGCCCACGCCGGGAGCCCCGACGACGCCGGCGCAGCCGAGCGACCCGTCGACGCCGGGTGACCAGAGCGGGACGCCGGGCGGCGGCGAGTCCGGCGGGTCGGTGGAGCGGGTCGCGACCGCGGCCGACGTCCTGGCCGACCGTGCCGCGATCGAGCTCGCGCAGGCACGGCTCGACGTCGCCGAGAGCTCGCTGCGCCTCGCGACGCTGACCGCGCCGATCGGCGGGACGGTCGCGGCCGTCTCGATCGCCGAGGGCGCGGCCGTCACGGCGTCGTCGACGTCGGCGCTCGTCACGATCATCGGCGGTGACGGCTACGTGGTCACCACCTCGGCGACGCTGAGCCAGGTGGACCTGCTCGCGGTCGGGCAGAGCGCGCGCGTCTCGGTCCGGACGACGGACGAGCCGCTGACCGCGCAGGTCACGTGGATCGGGCTGCTCAACACCGAGTCGTCGAGCTCGACGCCGTCCTACGCGGTCGACCTCGCGATCGACGCACCGGCGGGCGGCGCCGTGACGCTGTACGACGGCTCGTCGGCCGAGGCGACGGTCGCGGTCGCGGACGGCGAGCAGGTGCTCACGGTCCCGACGTCCGCGGTGCACGTCGAGGGAGGGATGACGACCGTGGACGTGCTGCGGGACGGCGCGCCCACGAGCGTCGAGGTGACCACGGGTGCCGTGGGCGCCGAGCGCACCGAGGTCACCGAGGGCCTGTCCGCGGGCGACGAGGTGGTCCTCGCGGACCTGACGCGGACGATCGTCTCGGACGACGCGTCGTCGTCGGCGGGCCTGTCCGGTCTCGGTGGCTCGACGCGGCAGGAGTCGAACCGGGGCCCGGGCGGCGGGCAGCCCCCGGCCGGGTTCACCGGCGGCGGCTTCGCCGGCCCGCCGGGCGGCTGAGCCACGGGTGGCGGTTGGGGCAACGAAGGCGGCTGAGGGACTCGAGGGTCGATAGGCTCGCGCGCGTCGCCGTGTCCTGACCGCCACGACGACGAGGGTGCGCGGCGGACGAGCGGCGCGCGACGAGCTCCGGTGCGCCGGTGACGAGGGGTGGCACGACGATGACCGAGCAGCAGCGTGGCGGGACGAACGCGGCGGTCGCCGTCCTCGGCGGCGGGGTCATGGGCGAGGCGCTGCTCTCGGCGCTCCTGGCGGGGGGCTGGCCCGCGCACCAGGTCGAGGTCACGGACCAGTCGCCGGAGCGGGTCGAGGCCCTCGCCGCGCGCTACGGCGTGCGCGCCGGCAGCTCCAACGCGCAGGCGGCGCAGCGTGCCGACGTGGTGCTGCTCGCGGTCAAGCCGAACGTCGTGCCGGCGGTGCTGACGCAGATCGCATCGCAGCTGCGCGGCGGCACTCTCGTGGTGAGCGTCGCGGCCGGCGTCCCGATCGCGACGTACGAGCAGCACCTGCCGGCGGGGACGCCCGTGGTGCGCGTCATGCCCAACACCCCGGCGGTCGTGGGCAAGGGTGCGAGCGCGATCGCGCCGGGCACGCACGCGGGCGAGGGGCACCTCGTGCTGGCCGAGCGGATCCTGGCCGCGACGGGGCTCGTCGTGCGCGTCGCGGAGAAGGACCTCGACGCGGTGACCGCGATCTCCGGGTCCGGCCCCGCGTACGCGTTCTACCTGATCGACGCGATGGCCGAGGCGGGCGTGCTGCTCGGCCTGACGCGTGACCTCGCCACGCGCCTCGCGGTCGCCACGGTCGAGGGTGCGGGCGCGCTGGCTGCGCAGGGCGAGCACCCGGTGGTGCTGCGTGAGCGGGTCTCGTCGCCGGGCGGCACGACCGTCGCGGCGGTCGCCGAGCTGGACGCGCACGGCGTGCGTGCGGGCGTCGTCGCGGCCGCGCGCGCGGCCCACGACCGCTCGAAGGAGCTCGGCCGCTCCTGACGGGTGCCCCGACCACACCCGGCGTTCCCCTGTCCGGGTGGTTCGCGGCGCCTTCGGGTCACGTTCAGGACACGGCGCTAGGCAAATTGTGAGCGCTCACATAGGGTCCATCGCGACGTTCCCATTCCCCTTGGGTTCCGCCACCGCGCCGGCAAAGCCGCCGGCCGACCGAAGGATGTCGATGACGATTCCTCGAGCGGCCACAGCCGCACTGACCACACTCGCGTTGACCGCGGGGACGATGGCCGGGTTCGTCCTGCCAGCGTCCGCCGCGGCTCCGACGCAGGACCTGATCGCGCACTACGAGTTCGACGAGACCACGGGCGCCACCGTGGCGGACTCCTCGGGCAACGGCCACGACGGCACCGTCGTCGGCACGCCCACCTGGACCCCGGCCGGCCTGCAGCTGTCGGGCGCCCCGTCCAACGCCAACTACGTCCGCCTCCCGGACGGCCTGCTGCAGGGCAAGGCCGCCGCGACCGTCTCGGTGCAGGTCAAGGCCGACGACGCCGCCAACACCACCGACAACTTCCTGTGGAGCTTCGGCGGCGCGTCGCAGAGCAGCGGCTCGGGGACGGGCAACTGGTTCGTCGGCCCCAAGAACGCGCTGCGCACCACGGTCACGCCGAGCCACTGGACCGGTGAGCAGAGCGCGACGTGGACGGGCAACCGGCTCACGCCGGGCAAGTGGCAGAACGTCACGGCCACGATCGCCCCGAACGACGGCGTCGCGACCTCGACGCTCAAGCTGTACGTCGACGGCACGCTCGTCGCGACGAACCCGGCCGTCACCACGAGCCCGGCGACGCTCGCGGACCACACCCGCAACCGCCTGGGCGGGTCCGCCTACGACGGTGACCGTGGCTTCCCCGGCACCTACGGCGAGACGCGCGTCTACGGCACGGCCCTGACGGCCACCGAGGTCGCCGACCTCGTCGCCGAGGACGGCGCCGACGCCGCGGACAAGCTCCTCGCGGGCCTCGACCTGGGCAGCACGTCCGCGGTCGTGTCCGACCTGACGCTCCCGACCGGCGGCCTCACGTGGACGACGAGCGCGGCGGGCGTCGTGACCGCGGGCGGCGTCGTGACGCGGCCCGCGCAGGGCCAGCCCGACGCGACCGCGACGCTCACGGCGACGGCGACCGTCTCCGGCCAGGTGCGTACCCGCACCTTCGAGATCACCGTCAAGGCCCTCGCCGCGGGTGAGGACCCGATGCCGGCGACGTCGGACCTGCGCTCGTGGTTCCCGCTGAACACCTCCTACCCCGGCACGCCGGCGTTCGGGACGACGACGTTCGTCGGCGCGACGAACACCCCGGTGTGGACCTCCACGCACGTGGACCTCACGGGTGGCGGCTACATCGCGAACAACTCCGCGGCCGGCCTCGGCCTGACGACCTCGTCGACGTCGTCGTTCGACGCGTACCTGCCGTCGAACGCGACCGGCACGGTGAACAGCACGCTGTTCACGATCGGGAGCAACGCGACCACGAACAACCTGTCGCTGCACCCGTTCTACTCCGACGGCAAGCCCGCGGCGGTCGTCCGGATCGGCAACGCCGTCGTCGCGACGGCGCAGCTCACCGCGCCGTTCCCGCGCGACGTGTGGACCCACGTCTCGCTCGTGCTCGACGACACGGCGGACACCCTGACCGTCTACCTCGACGGCGTGCAGGCGGCCCAGGCGACCGGCGTCACCGCGACCGCGGCGACGATCGGCACGTCGGTGCTCCGCTTCAACCGCGAGGGCTGGGGCTTCTCGAACCTGCCGGCCAAGTTCCGTGACCTGCGCGTCTACGCCGCGGCCACGCCGGCGTCCGGGGCCCGTGCCCTGGCTCGCCAGAACGCGCAGTTCGCGTTCGACCAGCTCATGGCGTCCGTCGCGATCCCGGCGCTCGCCACGAAGGACCTCACGCTGCCGGCGTCGCCGTCGCTCACCTGGACCTCGTCGGCCCCGGCCGTCGTCTCCACGTCGGGCGTCGTCACCCAGCCCGCGCCCGGCCAGCCCGACGCGCAGGTCACCCTGACGGCCGCCACGAACCGCGGCGGTCTGGCGCTCTCGCGCGAGTTCGACGTGACGGTGCCGGCCGCGCTCTCGGCCGGCGAGAAGGTCGCCGAGGACGCTGCCGCGCTCTCGGTCCTGCACGCCGACAGCATGCGCAGCATCACGACGCTCGCCGACGCGGGCGCCGAGTTCGGCTCGGACATCACGTGGAGCACGTCGGACGCGACCGCGGTCGCGCTCGTCACCGACGACGGGACGGTCTACGCCGACCCGCAGCGCGCCCCGTACGGCTACGACGCGCGCACCGCGACGCTCACGGCCACGCTCGAGCTCGACGGCGCCACGCTCGACGTGCCGTTCGACGTCACCGTCCCGGCGATGCCGCGTGCGGTCGACGACGAGGGCTACGCGTTCGCGTACTTCACGGCCAACACCGTCGCGGGGGAGAACATCTACTTCGCGGCGTCGGACGGCAACAACGCGCTGGCCTGGGACACGCTGAACAACGGCAACTTCGTGCTGACGTCCCAGTTCGGCGAGAAGGGCCTGCGGGACCCGTTCATCATCCGCTCGCACGAGGGTGACAAGTTCTTCCTCATCGCGACCGACCTGTCGATCGGCCGCAACGGCGACTGGGGCCGGGCGCAGCAGTCCGGCAGCCAGTACATCGAGGTGTGGGAGTCCACGGACCTCGTCAACTGGTCGCAGCAGCGGCACGTGAAGGTCTCGCCCGACACGGCCGGCATGACCTGGGCGCCCGAGGCGTACTGGGACGACGAGCGGGGCGAGTACGTGGTCTTCTGGGCCTCGCGCCTGTTCACCGACTCGACGCGCACGACGTGCATCACGACGGCGAGCGGCGCCGGCTGCTACGCCCGCATGATGTACGCCACGACGAAGGACTTCGTGACGTTCTCCCCGGCGCAGCTGTGGCAGGACACGGGCGCCGCCCGGATCGACACCACGGTGCTCAAGGACGGCGAGCACTACTACCGGTACACGAAGGACGAGGGCGGTCAGACCGGCTGCGTCGACATCATCGCGGAGCGGTCCACGTCGCTGACCCAGGTCACGACGAAGGCCAGCGCGGAGGCGAACACCGGCTGGACGCGCGTCGCGTCGTGCGTCGCGCGGAACTCCGGGTTCAACGCCGCGGTCGAGGGCCCGACGGTCTTCAAGGCCAACCCGGGTGACACGTCGCCGTACGACTACTACCTGTACCTCGACAACTACGGCGGCTCGGGCTACTTCCCGCTCGGCACCAACGACCTCGCGTCGGGCACGTGGACGCGAGCGACGGGTCAGCTGCCCGGCCAGCCGCGCCACGGCACGGCCATGCCGGTCACGCTCGACCAGTGGCAGACGCTCACGGGCGCGACGGTCGAGCAGACCGCCACGACCTCGGCGCTGACCTTCTCCAAGGTGACGCGGCAGGCGTCGGCGACGGTCACCGCCACCGACGGCTACCAGGTCGGCGGCAAGGTGACGTTCGCGCTCGGCGCGTGGTCGACGACCGTGCAGCTGACGCCCGCCCAGGGCAGTGCGACGGCGACGGCCACCGTCCCGGCGGACCTCCTCGGCGAGCTGACGGCGACGTTCTCGGGCACGGCTGAGCTCGCCGCGGGCGCGCCCGCGACGTTCGAGGTCACCCCGGCGCAGCCGACGGGCCTGGAGCTCACGACGCTGCCCACCACGAGCTACCTGGTCGGCGACGCCCTGAGCCTCGTGGGCCTCGCCGGGACCGTCACGTTCGACGACGGCACGTCGCGGACGATCGGTGCCGCCGACGTCACCGCCACCGGGTTCAGCTCGACCTCGGCGGGAACGCGCACCGTCACGGTGTCGTACACCGCCGAGGGCGCCACGGTGACCGCGACGTACGTGGTCACGGTCGGGCTGGTGCCGGGCACGCCCACGGCGCTCGCGCTGACGACGCTGCCGAAGACCGCCTACGAGATCGGTGAGGCGCTGAGCCTGACCGGGCTCGTCGGCACCGTCTCGCTCGCGGGTGGCGACACCGTCACGGTGGGGGCGAACGACGTCACGGCGACCGGCTTCAGCTCGGCGACGACCGGCCGCAGGACCGTCACCGTGTCCTACACGGCGATGGGCGTGAAGGTCCGGGCGACCTACACGGTCACGGTCGTGAAGGCGGCGTCCCGCACGACGCTCACGGCGTCGGCGACGTCGGTCGCGCACGGCGGCAAGGTCACGCTCAAGGCGAAGGTCACGAGCGCGATCAAGCCGACCGGCACGGTCTCGTTCTGGTCCGGCGGCAAGCGCCTCGCCACGGCGAGCCTGTCCAGCGGGTCGACGAGCGTGAAGGTCACGCTCAAGGGCGTGGGGACCAAGCGCATCACGGCGGTCTACAACGGCGCGGCCAAGGTGGCCACGAGCTCGTCGTCGGCCGTGACCGTCACGGTGCGCAAGGCGAAGGCCACGTCGATCGCGGTCACGAGCTCGACGTTCACCAAGGGCACCCGCCCGCAGGTGGTCGTGCGCGTGGGCAAGCTCGACAACGGTGCGTACCCGGTCGGCAAGGTCGCGATCCGCTACGGCGACGCCACCAGCACCGTCACGCTGCGCGCCTCCGCCCAGGGGGTCGTGAAGCTGACGCTGCCGAAGTCGCGCACCACGGCGATCAAGGTCAAGGCGACCTTCCTGCCGAGCGACCCCGCGAACGTGGCGTCGCGGACGTCGGCCTGGAAGACCATGACGCCTCGCTGACCGAAACCCACAGAAAGTGCCGAGCGCGGTCGTGATACGGCCGCGCTCGGCGCATTCTGGCGGCCCTCCGCCGGAAGACGGAAAATCCCGAAAACCATTGCGGTCCTGCCTCGCCGATGGTTGACTTCGGCCACCGGCGTCTTCGTCCCTCACCGAGAGGCCGGCGAACGACTCGTCGCAACGACGCGGCCGCAGTTGGGCAGCGCCTCGCCGTGACGAGAAAGCCACACGTTCCCGAACGAGAGGACTGGGTCATGCCGCGCTCCACGAGGGGCTCAGCACGTCGATCCACCACCCGCAGGAGACTCGTCGCCGGCAGTGCTGCCGCGGCGGTCGTCGCCTCGTCGATCGTCATGCTTCCCACGGCCGCCCACGCGGCCGGCCCGGTGCTGCCGGGCAACGAGTCGGACATCGGTGTCTACACGAACGGCGAGAGCCACGTGATGGACATCGGTGACCCGACCTACAACTACGAGTCCGAGGTCGCGGCCCTGCTCGAGCCCGGCGTGCCCTACACGGCCGACTCGATGCACCAGAGCATCTTCGAGAAGGACCTCGCCGCAGGCCAGAACGACTTCTACCTCGACCGCGTGCTCGGAGTGCGGGGCGCGATGGGCGCCAACGTGCTGCAGAGCCGCGGGCGCAGCCTGTACATGCGCGGCGCCTCCAACGCGAACTTCACCACGATGGGCTTCGCCGGCTCGGCGTTCGCGGGCGGCCCCAACAACCTCGGCAACTTCTACACGATCACGGTCCCCGGCCAGACGATCTCCGAGGTCAACGCGCAGCGCTTCAACGCGCCGAGCCACATGTCGGACCGCTACACGATCGGCACCACCGGGGTCAGCGCGGACCTCAAGAAGTTCATCACGTACGACAACGTGGCGGTCACGACGCTGAACCTGACGAACCCGGGTGCCGCGGACGCGACGTTCACGCTGCGCGCGGCCTCGCCCATCGCGACCGGCACCACGGACGCGGACGACGAGCTCGTCGGCACGCGGAACCTCACGTCCGGCTCGAACAACGGGCTGGTCGACACCGCGTGGAGCAAGATCACGGTCGGCCTCAAGGCCGGCGGCTTCACGGTCAACGGCGCGAACCTCGAGCGTGAGGTCACGGTCCCGGCAGGCGGCAACCTCGAGCTCTCGGTCGTCGGCGTCCTCTACTCGGACGACCTGCCCGAGTCGAAGGCCAGCTTCTACGAGTACGCCGCGATGGACGTCGACGAGGCGTTCTCCACCGGCGTCACCGAGTTCCACCGCCGCTGGGCGCAGGACATCCCCTACATCGACGTGCCGTCGCCGGCCGTCGAGAAGGCGATCGTCTACCGCTGGTGGGGCGAGCGCTACAACACGCTCGACACCAACTCGTCGGGCTACGTGTACCAGTACCCGACGACGATCGAAGGGGTGAACCTCTACCAGAACTCGGTCGTCCTCACGCAGCCCATGCACCTGCAGGACACCAAGTGGATCCGTACCCCGTACCTCGCGTACGGGCAGATCCTCAACATGGGTGAGCTCTCGGGGTCGTCGGCGTTCCTGGACAGCCCCGGCCACACGAGCTGGAACAACCACTACTCGCAGTACACCGGCACCGCCGGCCTCGAGGCCTACAAGGTGCACGGTGGTGGTGCCGAGATCGCCGAGCGGTTCGCGCACTACTTCAAGAACGACGGCATCGGCCAGCTGGAGCACTACGACGGCAACGGCGACAACCTCATCGCCTACGACACCAACTACATGCCGGGCAACGACTCCGACGCGATCACCTTCGGCTTCCCGAAGGCGAACGCGACGGCGCCGGGTGCGCGCACCATCGAGCGCCCCGAGTCCGCGTACGTCTGGGGTGACTTCAACGCGGCCAAGGAGCTCTACGAGATCGCCGGCGCCGACGCGTCCGTCGTCACCGAGATGGGCGACAAGGCCGACGACATCCGTGACGCGATCCTCGACCGCCTGTGGAGCGAGGACACGAAGATGTTCCTCGCGGGCACGACGCACGGCGCGGTCTCGGCCGCGTCGTCGAACGGCAAGGCCAACCCGCTGCCCGTCGAGGCGCGCGACCTGATCCCGGCGAAGGAGTCGAACCTCTACGACGTCTACGCCGAGAACCTCATCCCGTTCGAGGACGCCGACCAGTACGTCGACGGCTTCCGCTTCCTCAACTACGGGGACAACTTCCCGATCTTCCCGTTCTACACGGCCAACCAGTACGACCGGGCGGCCTACGCGATCGGCGGGTCGAACAACTTCTCGAACATCAACTTCACGGTCCAGTTCCGTGGTGTGCGTTCCGCGCTGCGGCACTACGACCCCGACCACAAGTACGTCACGCCCGAGTACGCCGCACGCCTGCTCGACTGGATGGCGTGGAGCACGTACCCGAACGCGGACCTGCGCGTCCCGAACCAGGCCGAGTACTACTCGAACTGGAACCCGACGACGAAGACGTACAACCGCAACAACCCGAACCACATCATGCTCGGCAACATGAACTACATCTACGTCGAGGACATGGGCGGCATCCAGCCGCGGTCCGACGACAAGGTGGAGCTCTGGCCGATCGACCTCGGGTACGACCACTTCATGGTCAACAACCTGCGGTACCACGGCAAGGACGTCACGATCGTCTGGGACGAGGACGGCAGCCACTACGGCCTCGGTGCGGGCTACAGCCTGTTCATCGACGGTGAGCGCAAGGCCGCCACGGACGCCCTCGGGCACTTCGTCTACGACCCCGAGGCGAACACGGTCGACGCGATCGACGACGTCGAGGTGACGTTCGTCGCCGCGACGGGCGCCGACGTGCCGACGGCCGTCGACACCGCGATCGACGACGACCGCGTCGTCAGCTACCTCAAGACGGCGGGCATCGACCTCACGGAGGAGGCCACCAACCTGGCCGCCACCGCGACCCTGTCGTCGTCCGCGACGCAGGAGGGCCCCCGCCCGACGCCGTGGCGCAACTTCCACACGCCGGGGTACAGCACCTCGTCGATGAACTACCAGCCGGGTGCCATCTCGACCACCGAGCGTCCCGTGGCCCTCGCGGCCGTGAACGACGGCGAGACGGTCAACGAGCCCTACTGGGGCAACTACGGCACGGGTGACACCAGCGGCTACGTCGAGCTCGACCTGGGCGCGGCGAAGTCGTTCGACAACGTCAAGGTCTGGTTCGTCAGCGACCGGCAGGCCGGTGGCTACAAGGAGCCCGCGAAGTACCAGATCCAGGTGCCGGACGGCGAGGGCGGCTGGACGGTCGTCCCCGACACGTTCAAGGCGCCGAAGATCGTCGGCCCGAAGTTCAACGAGGCGCTGTTCGACACGGTCACGGCCGACAAGCTCCGTGTCACGTTCACCAACAGCCCCGGCTTCGCCACGGCCATCTCGGAGATCGGAGTCTTCGACTCCGGCCGCGACGTCCCTGCGGTCGTCAACGACCCGCCGACGGTCACCGCGACGCGCGACACGAGCAAGGACGGCAACCTGTCGACCACGCTCGTGGCGACCGTCACGGACGACGGCCTCCCGGACGACGGCGAGCTCACCTACGGCTGGACCACCGTGTCCAAGCCCGAGGGTGCCGCGGTGATCTTCGCGAACAGCGGTGCGCTGAGCACGCTCGTGACGGGCACCGCGGAGGGCGAGTACGTCTTCCGCTTCACCGCGCACGACGGTGACCTGACCACGACGCGCGACGTCACCGTGACGCTCGCGACCAAGGAGATGGTGGCCGAGTTCGGCTCCATCGCCACGATCACGACCACGGGCACGGCGTCGTGGGAGGACCACACGAAGGTCAACCTCCCGACGACCCCGTCGAGCTCCAACCCGGGCACCAACCAGGGGTGGGGCACGTGGGGCCTGCCGAACAGCGGCCTGTCCACGTCCGCGGCGGCGGCGATCACGTACACGTGGCCCTCGTCGGTGCTCCTGACGTCGACCGACATCTACTGGTACGACGACAACGGCGGTACGCGCATGCCGCGTCCCGACACGTGGGCGATCGAGTACACGACCGACGGCGACACCTGGCAGCCGGTCACGCTGACGAACGGCTCGACCTACGCCGCGTCGCTCGTCCGCAACCGCTACAACCACCTCGACTTCGAGGCGGTCAAGGCCAAGGCGCTGCGCGTGCGGATCTTCGGGCTGCAGGGCTCGTCGGCGGGTGGCACGGGTATCGTCCGCTGGCGCGCGAACGGTGACACGGTCGACACCGTGGCGTCCCCGGTCATCATGCGTACCCCGACCGGGACCGTGCCGGAGCTCCCGGCCGAGCTGGACGTCGTGTACTCGGCCGGCGAGCGGGACGTGCTCCCGTTCGCGTGGCAGGAGATCACGCCGGACATGGTCGCCGAGACCAACGTCGAGCCGTTCGTCGTCTACGGCACGAACTCGGCCTACGGGCTGATCGCGGAGGCGCGCATCTACGTGCGTCCCGAGAACTCGACCGGCGGCATCTCGATCCAGGGTGCCGAGCAGTTCGCGCAGACCGTCTGGCAGGGCGAGCAGCCGGTGCTGCCCACCCGCGTCGCCGTGTCGTACAACGACGGCTCGCGTGACAACCAGGCGATCGGCGTGGACTGGGACTTCGACGAGGAGATCGTGAACACCCCCGGTGTCCACGAGATCCGCGGTGACCTGGTGCTGCCGGACTACGTCAGCTCTGCGGGCACCGTGGCGACGACCCTGACCCTCACGGTCAAGGCCCCGCCGTCGGTCGAGTCCGTCGCGGTCGTCCCGGCGTCCACGCGAGCGCTGGCCGGTTCCACGGTCCAGCTCGAGGCTGACGTCACGACGGTCTCCGAGGCGAGCGCCGAGGTCACCTGGACCGTGGCGGGCGCCCAGTCCGCCGGCACCACGGTGAGCGAGACCGGTCTGCTCACGATCGCCGCCGACGAGGCTGCCGCCCCGCTGACGGTGACCGCCACGAGCGTGTTCGACACCTCGAAGTCGGGCTCGGCGACCGTCACGGTCGTCACCCCGCCTCGGGTCGAGGCCACGCTGCCGGCGGGGGTGAGCCTGCTGGACGGCTGGAACGACGAGCCG
>NZ_LFKW01000095.1:12777-37394 GCF_001040865.1 Cellulomonas sp. A375-1
ACGACGGCCGCCGACGCGACCGTCCAGTACCGGCTCGACGGTGGGCAGTGGACCACGTACACGTGGCCCGTCGCCATCGACGAGGGCCAGCACACGCTGGTCTACCGGGCCCTGTGGGAGGGCGCGGTCGTGGCCGGGTCGCAGGAGACCTTCGTCGGCGGTGTCGACGTGGTCGGCCCGACGACGACGGCGACGACGACACCGGCCGACGGCCGGGGCACCGTGCTCGAGCCGGTCACGGTGGTCCTCACCGCGACCGACGAGGGCGTGGGCGTGTCGCACTCGCAGTACCGGATCGCTCCGGAGCTCGCGTGGCGCAACGCTCCCGCCGAGGGCATCGTCCTCGACGAGGCCGGCACGTCCGTCGTCGAGTTCCGGTCGCTCGACCGGTTCGGCAACGTCGGCGCCACGGGCTCGACCCAGGTGACGATCGAGGCCGCGAACGACCTCGCCCGTCTGGTGCTCACGGCCGACAAGGCCGCGATCGCCAAGGGTGACCCGATCGGGGCGCGCGTCGAGGGCTTCGCCCACGACGGGTCCTCGCTCGGCGACCTCACGGCGGGCTCGGTCATGACGACCGACATCACGACGGTCTGGGAGAACGGCACGTCGACCTTCAGCCGGTACCGGTACGCGCTCACCGCGACGTACACGTGGACCGACGAGCGGGACGTCGTCCGGACGCTCACGAGCAACACCGTCACTGTCGAGGTCTTCGACGCCCAGGCCCTGCTGGCTGCGATCAGCGGCACGCCTGCCGTCGGTGAGACCCTGACCGCGATCACGCTGCCCGACTGGCCGACCACGTTCCAGTGGCTGCGCGACGGGCGTCAGATCGAGGGTGCCACCGGTGCGACCTACACCGTCACGGCCGACGACGCAGGCTCGAGCCTGAGCGTGCGGGTCGACGTGGCGGCGGCGGAGTTCACGACGTCGAAGACGTCGGAGGCCGTCGAGGTCGCCAAGGTCGCGCCGGTGCTGTCCGCTCAGCTGCGGGCTGCCTCGGTGCCGACCACCGGAACGGTGACGGTCGACGTGACGGTCGAGGCCGCGGGCATCAGCTCCGCGGGTGGCACCGTGACGGTCGTGGCGGGCAACCGCAGCGCGACGGGCACGGTCGTGGCGGGCACGGCGAGCATCCAGCTCCCGGCTCCCGCGGCGGGCACGCACGCCGTCTCGGTCGTCTACCACGGCACGAGCCAGATCGCGCAGGCCACGGCCGACGCGGGCACGCTCACGGTCACCAAGGTGACTCCGGGCGTGGTGGGCAAGCTCGCGGCGACCAAGGTCACCACGGGTCAGAGCGGCAAGGTCGCCGTCACGGTGACGGCGGCCGGTGTCACCGGCCCGACCGGCAAGGTGACGGTCAAGGCCGGCAGCAAGTCGGTGTCCGTCACGCTCAAGGCGGCCGACAAGGGCAAGGTGACGGTCACGTTGCCGAAGCTGCCCGCCGGCAAGCACGCGGTCTCGGTGGTGTACGCGGGCGACGCGCTGGTCGCGGGTCGCACGGTCTCCGCCGGAACCCTCACGGTCACCAAGGTCACGCCGATGGTGAAGGCGACGCTGGTCCAGAAGACCATCTCTGCCTCCGTCAAGGGCAAGGTCTCGGTGCAGGTCACCGCGGCGGGCATCACCGGGCCGACCGGCACGGTGACCGTCACGGTGAACGGCAAGAAGGTCACCCGGACGCTCAAGGCCTCCGACAAGGGCCGGGTCGTCGTGACGCTGCCCAAGCTCGGCAAGGGCACGTACAAGGTGGCCGTCTCGTACGGCGGTGACGCCATGGTGAGCTCCGCGAAGGCAGCGTCGACGACGCTCGTCGTGAAGTGACCCTGGTGCACCGGTGAGACGTGGGTGGGACGGGCCGCGAGGTCCGTCCCACCCACGTCCTTCACCCCGGTGTTGGCGCCCCGCGGGCAGCCCTGGAGCCGTACGGTACGTAGGGAGAAGAACACGGTGCCGTCGGGCACCGGTGGATCGCGGCGTACGCGTCGCACCTAGGGAGCAAGGGTGTCGACTGACACGGGGGCGCGGCCGCCCGCCATGAGCGACGTGGCGCTGGCCGCAGGGGTGTCGCACCAGACCGTCTCGCGAGTGCTCAACGGGCACCCCAGCGTGCGGCCGGAGACGCGCATGCGTGTCCAGGACGCGATCGCGAGGCTCGGCTACCGGCGCAACAGCGCCGCGCGGGCGCTCGTCACGCGCCGGTCGGACACGCTCGGCGTCGTGACGCCGGCCTCCGCGCTGTACGGGCCGACGAGCACGCTCGTCGCGTTCGAGGAGGCGGCACGCGAGGCGGGCTGGTACGTGTCGGTCGCGACCATGCGCCGGTTCACCGCGGACTCGATGCGCGCCGCCGTCGAGCACTTCCTGGACCACGGCGTCGACGCGCTCGTCGTCATCGCCCCGACTCGCGAGGTCGCCTCCGCGGTGTCCGGGCTCGACGTGCCGGTGCCCGTGGTGCTCATCTCGTCGGCGCTCGAGCTGCGCGAGCGTGAGGGCGTGCTGTCGGTCGGCGTCGACCAGCGCCTCGGCGCGCGCCTGGCGACGCGGCACCTGCTCGCGCGGGGCCACACCCAGGTGCTGCACGTCGCCGGCCCGCAGGACTGGTTCGACGCGCAGGACCGGCTCGCGGGCTGGCGTGAGGAGTGCGAGGCGGCGGGCGTCTCGGTGCCGAAGCCCGTCGTCGCCGGCTGGTCGGCGGACAGCGGGTACGAGGTCGGCCGCTCGCTCGCGGCGGGCGTCCTGCCGAAGGCGATCTTCGCGGCGAACGACCAGCTCGCCCTCGGGCTCGAGCACGCGTTCTGGGACGCGGGGATCCGTGTGGGTCAGGACGTCGCGATCGTGGGCTTCGACGACGAGGTCGGCTCGGCGCACTACCTGCCGCCGCTGACGACCGTGCGGCAGGACTTCGCGCGCCTGGGCGCGCTCGCCATCGAGGTGCTGCGGCAGGCGCTGGGCGGCGTCACGGGACGCGAGGCGCCCCGGCTCGTGCCGCCCGAGATCGTCGTGCGGCGCAGCTCGGGCGTGTGAGCCGCCCCTCCTGAACCGAAAAGCCCGAAAAGGCTTGCTGACGATGAGCCGGATCTCCTAGGGTGCTGTCCACGCGCTATCTCACTGTCGAGAGGTGACATCGTGGGCATCCGCTCCGCCGCGTCGGCGGCTCGTCGACGCACGCCGTTTCGCAACGGACTGTCAACGTTTTCGGCCCTCGGGGCTCGGATCGCGCGCTGATTCTGCGGTCGACTGCCGGCGCTGACCGCGCCGGTCGTCGACCCCTGCGCGGCCGGCGCCCCCGCACGGGCGTCGGCCGCACCCCTGCGTCGCCCCGGCGACGGCTCCCGATCGAAGGACAAGGTGGTTCGTCGATGTCACAGCAGACCTGGCGCCGCGCCGCGGCCGCCGCGGTCACGACCCTCGCGCTCGCCGCGACGGGTGCGCTGACCGCAGCCCCGGCTCTCGCGGCCGACCTCCCGGAACCGACCCGCACGATCACGTCGGCCGGCAACCCGATCATCGCCGACGGCTCGCTCTACACGGCCGACGCGGCACCGCTCGTCGGCGCCGACGGGCGGCTGTACGTCTACACCGGCCACGACGAGGCCGGCCCCCAGGTCGGCACGTTCGTGATGAACGACTACGAGATCCTCGCGACCGACGACGTCGCGTCGGGGCAGTGGGACGTCTACGAGCACGCGATGGACCCCGGTGACGTCTTCTCCTGGGCCACGGGCAACAACGCCTACGCCGGGCACACGACCATCGGCGCGGACGGCCGCTACTACTGGTACGCGCCCGTCCAGTGGAAGAACACCACCGTCGCCAACCGCATGGCGATCGGGGTCGCGGTCTCGGACACGCCCGTGGGCCCGTGGACGGACGCCATCGGCGCCCCGCTCGTGACGTGGGCCGACGTGTTCGGCTCGTCGACCAGCGGCCAGGAGGTCATCGACCCGCACGTGTTCACCGACGTCGACGGCACGGTGTACCTGTACTGGGGCTCCTGGAACGTCGCGCGCGTGACCAAGCTCAAGGCCAACATGGTCGAGCGTGAGGGCGCGATCTCGACGATCTCGGGCCTGACCTCGTTCTACGAGGCGCCGTGGGTGTTCGAGCGGGCCGGCACCTACTACATGGTCTACGACTGGAAGCAGGGCGGCTCGTCCTGCACCCCGTCCAACTACCAGGCGTGCATCGCGTACGCGACGGCGCCCTCGGCCATGGGCCCGTGGACCTACCAGGGCATCATCCTGTCCGGAACGTCCGCGACGACCGTCCACCCGTCGGTGATCGAGTTCGACGGCTCCTGGTACCTGACCTACCACACGAAGGACGCCGTGGGCGGTGGGCACTTCCGCCGCTCGGTCGCGATCGACGAGATCACGTGGGACGGCGACCGGATGCTCCCGGTCACGCAGACGCGGGCCGACGACCCGCGGTTCCGGCTCACGCCCAACGTGGCGCTGGACGCGAAGGTGACCGCCTCCTTCACGGAGCAGCCCCCGATGCGCACCACGGCCGTCAACGACGGCTTCCGCGCCACCACCGCGCTGCTGCCGCCGGACCAGTGGGGCACGTACCGCGGCACGACGAGCACGACCGAGAAGGACTGGCTGTCGTACCAGTGGCAGGCGCCCGTGCACGTCGGCTCGGTCGGCATCCAGTTCCACCAGGACTCGAACTGGATCCGTCCGCCCGCCTCCTGGTCCCTGGAGTACCTCGACGCCGACGGCGCGTGGCAGCCGGTGCAGGCGGCGACGTACCCGACGACGAACAACACGTGGCTCACGGTGACGTTCACGCCGGTCACCACGACCGCGCTGCGCGCGACGTTCGCGGGCCGCGCGAACGGTGCGTACTACCACTCGGTCGCGGTCTCGGAGTGGGAGGTGAATGCGGTCGAGCCGACCGCGGTCGCCCCGGTCGCGGTCGTCACCGAGCCGGGCGTCGCCCCGCAGCTCCCGCCGGCCGTGCGGGTCACCACCGGCGGCACGCAGCTGTGGGCGCCCGTCACCTGGCGTGCGATCGACCCGGCGTCGTACGCGACCGAGGGCGCCTTCACGGTCGAGGGCCGTGCGCTCGGCGTCGCCGCCGACCACGTGACCGCCACGGTCACGGTCGACGAGGACGCGGTCGTGACGCCCCCGGCCGACGACGCACCCCCGCGCGTCACCGTCGCGGCCTCGGGCAGCACCGGCAAGGCCGACTGGTACTCCTCGAACGTGGTCGCGCGGGTCGCCGCCGACGACGACGTGGACTACCTCACGACGGTCTCCACGAAGGTCGGCGACGCCGACTGGCAGTCCACCGCGGACGTGCGGCACGTCGACGTCACGATCTCCACCTCCGGCACCACGACGATCAGCGGCAAGGCGCGGGACGCGGCGGGCAACGAGTCCGACGCGGTCTCGCGGGTCGTCAAGATCGACAAGGTGCTGCCGACGGTCGCCGGCGTGCTCGACGAGAGCACGCGCACGGTCACGCTGACCGCGTCCGACGCGCTGTCCGGCGTGGACGCGCTCGAGTACCGGTTCGACGGCGAGGGCGCGTGGATCACGGTCACGAACGGCACCGTGGTCGCGCCGCCGTCGGGTCAGCCGCACCAGCTGGTGTTCCGCGCGCGTGACCTCGCGGGCAACGTCGCGAGCGGCACGGTCATGGTCCCGCGCGACCCCGACGCGCAGCTCACGGGCAACGTGGCGTCGTACGCGACGCCCTGGACCACCTACACGGCGCCCTGGAACAGCGTCGCGGGCCTCAACGACGGCTCCAACGCGCCGTTCGAGAACGTCGCGTCGAAGTACGGCGCGGCGTGGGGGACCTGGCCGCAGGTCGGGGAGATGGTGGCCCGCCTGACGTGGGAGTTCGACGTCACGACGGACTCGGTCGGCGTGTGGTGGTTCCGCGACAGCGCCGACAGCGCCAACGCGGGCATGATCCCGCCGGCGTCCTGGGTCCTGGAGTACCTCGACGCCGACGGCACCACGTGGCGTGAGGTCACGCTGCGCGACGGCGCGGCGTACGGCCGCACGAGCAACGGGTTCGACCGCGTCGACTTCGAACGGGTCACGACCAAGGCGCTGCGGGTCGTCGCCCAGTCGTGGGGCCAGGAGGAGGGCGAGGGCTCCGTCGGGATCAACGAGTGGCAGGTCATCGCCGCGGCCGCTCCGCAGGTCGAGCAGGTCACGCCGCAGGCGCCGACCTTCACCGAGGCGCTCGAGTGCGTCGCGGGCGTGCCGCAGCCGGCCACGGTCGTCGTCCCCGCGGTCGCGGGCGTCGTCTACCGCGTGGACGGCGAGGTCGTCACGGGCCCGGTCGAGGTCCCGGCCGACGCGACGGTCGCGGTGACCGCGCACGCGGCCGAGGGCTATGCGCTCGCCGAGGGCGCGACGGCCCAGTGGGACCACACGTTCACCGCTCCGCAGTGCCCGGCCGTGCCCGTCGAGGTGACCGCGATCGCCCCGACCAGCACCGCGCCGGCGTGCGTCGACGGCACGCTCACCGAGGGCTCGATCACGATCCCCGTGGTCGAGGGCGTCCGGTACACGGTCGACGGCGACGAGGTCACCGGCCGGGTCGCCGTGGCCGCGGGCGAGTCCGTGACCGTGCTGGCGCGTCCGCTCGCGGGCTTCGTCCTGACGGGCGACAGCCAGGTGGTGACGTACGCGTTCAGCTTCCCGCCGATCGACTGCGTCCCCGACCCGGTCCAGGTCGAGGTCGGCACCGTCACCGTGACGGGCACGCCCGCGGTCGGCTCACGGCTCACCGTCACGACGCGTGGCTGGGGCCCCAGCGGGGTGCGGCTCGCGTACCAGTGGCAGGCGGGTGGCGCGGCGATCGCCGGTGCGACCGGCACGTCGTTCACGCTCACCCCCGCGCAGCTCGGTGCCCGGATCACGGTGCGGGTCACGGGCTCGGGCGACGGCCTCGCGAGCGGCTCGGCGCTCTCGGCCGCGGTCGGGCCGGTGGCCAAGGGCACGTTCGTGGCCCCGAGGCCGACGATCTCGGGCTCGGTCAAGGTCGGCGCGAAGGTCACGGCGGTCGCCGGGACCTGGAAGCCCGCGCCGACGACCGTGAGCTACCAGTGGTACGCCAACGGGAGCAAGGTGGCGCGGGCGACGTCGTCGTCGCTGACCCTCACGCCTGCGCTCGCGGGCAAGAAGCTCACCGTCCGGGTCACGGGTGCGCGCACGGGGTACACGACCCTGAGCGTCACGTCCGCGGCGAGCACGGTCGCGAAGGGCACGTTCACGGCCGCGAAGCCGCGCATCGCCGGCACGGCGAAGGTCGGCCGCACGCTGAGCGTCCTGCGTGGCACGTGGAGCCCGAAGCCGAGCACGGTGCGCTACCAGTGGTACGTCGACGGCAAGAAGGTCGCGACCACGTCGACGCTGCGCCTCACCGCCGCGATGGCGGGCAAGAAGGTGACCGTCGCGGTCACCGGCTCGCGCACGGGCTACGTCACCAGGACCGTCACCTCGTCGGCACTCGTCGTGAAGAGGTGACCTCGACGGCCGGCGCGCTGATGTGAGGGTCGGCGCGCCGGCTCGCGGACGGGCGGGTCCTTCGGGGCCCGCCCGTCCGTCTCTACGGCGTCCGAGGTCGGCCGGCGGGTCAGGAGGCGGTGGAGCTCCGCAGCGCCAGCCGGCACGGGATCGTCTCGATGCCGTGGGCCGGGTTGCCCTCCATGGCCTCGAACAGGCGCGCGGCGGCGCGCCGGCCGAGCTCCTCGAGGTTCATGTCGATGCTGGTCAGCGGGGGCCGGGCGTTGCTCGCGAGGACCTCCCAGTTGTCGTGGCCCATGACCGCGACGTCCTGCGGGACCTCGCGACCGGACTCGCGCAGCGCGTCGAGGCAGCCGCGCGCGATCTGGTCCGAGCCGCACAGGACCGCGTCGACGTCGGGGTGCTTGGCGAGCAGGCCGCGCATGGCGCCGCGGCCCCAGTCCTCGGTCCACGCGCCGAACAGCGCCTGCCCGCCGACGAGCTCGAGCCCGGCCTCGTCGAGCGCCTGCTGGGCGCCGATCACCCGGTCCTTCGCGGCGCCGTAGCTCGCGTCGCCGGAGATGATCGCGATGCGCGTGCGTCCGCACGCGACGAGGTGCTCGACGCCCATGCGCCCGCCGCCGACGTTGTCGGTGACGAGCGAGCAGTCCTGCGGGTCGTCGGACGGCGCGTACGCGTAGACCACCGGCACGGGCATGTTGCCGAGCGAGGGCCGCGGGTCGGGGCGCGCGCCCACGATGATCAGCCCGTCGACCCGCCGGCCGAGCAGCGCCTGGATGTGGTGCTGCTCGCGGATGGAGTCGCCGCGCGCGTCGCACAGCAGGACCGAGACCTTGCCCGAGCCGAATGCGTCCTCGGCGCCCATGAGCGTGGGGATCGAGAACCGGCCCTCGAGGTCGTGCGTGACCAGCCCGACCGTCCCGGAGCGTCCGGACAGCAGGCTGCGCGCGAGGCCGTTGGGGGAGAACGAGAGCTGCTCGGCGGCGGCCAGCACCTTGGTGCGCGTCTCCGCGCGTACCTGCGCGCGTCCGTTCAGGGCCTTGGACGCCGTCGCGATCGACACGCCCGCGAGGCGGGCGACGTCCGACAGCGTCGTCGTCCTGCGACCCTGAAAGCCTTCATCGGGTCGTTTCGCCGCCCGCTGCGGGCGGTCCCCCTCGACGTCCTCGTTCATGCGGCGATCGTAGCGATAGTTGCCGCAAAATGAAGACGGTTCGCGTGATTGACGTCAGCGGGCGACCTCCGCTAGGGTCACGGAAAACCATTTCGTTGGTTTCGACAACGACGGAACGGCAGAACCTCGAAGTACCCGGTCGTCTCCGCAGAGGGCCGGACAGCATCTTCAACGTCGAATTGCTGAGGAGAGGCAAAAATGAGGAAGGTCCACCCTCGCGGGCGTACGCGCTTGGTGGCTGGTCTGGCCGTCGCGGGCATCGCGCTCGCGGGTCTGACGGCGTGCAGCGGCGACGACGACAAGAGCGCGACGCCCGATCCGACGAAGGGCGGCGGTGAGTCGGCGGCCGCCGAGATCGGCGTCGACGACGGCACCGAGCTGACGATGTGGACGCGCGCACCGCTCGAGGCGCAGGCGACGCGCCTTGTGAAGGCGTACAACGCGAGCCACAAGAACCAGGTCAAGCTCGAGATCATCCCGAACGACGACATGGAGTCGAAGGTCGGTGGCGCGGCCGCCAACGGCGAGCTGCCCGACCTGCTCGCGGGCGACGTCGTGCGCGTGCCCTACTGGGTCGACAACGGCCTGTTCACGGAGATCACCGACGAGATCGGCTCGCTGCCGTTCAAGGACGACATCTCCTCGGGCCACATCGACGCGGGCACGGTCGACGGCGCGATGCACACCCTGCCGTTCGTCCAGGACATCTCGGTCATGGTCTGGAACAAGGACCTCTACCGCGAGGCGGGCCTCGACCCCGAGGCCGGCCCGACGACGATGGCCGAGTTCAAGGAGCAGGCCCAGGCGGTCGCCGACCTCAAGAAGGACGGCGTCTCCGGCACGTACTACGGCGGCAACTGCGGTGGCTGCCTCGTGTTCACCTGGTTCCCGAGCATCTGGGCCTCGGGCGAGGAGGTCCTGTCGGCCGACGGCACCGAGTCGCTGCTCGCGAGCGACGCCGCCAAGGAGCTGTACGGGATCTACGCCGACCTGAACAAGTCCGGTGCGATCGGTGCGGGCTCCAAGGAGGAGACCGGCGCGACGTGGGTCGCCCCGTTCCAGGGCGGCAACGTCGGCGTCATGCAGTACCCGAACACGGTCGTCGCCGCGGCGATCGAGGCGGGCATCGACGTCGGCGTCGGCCCGATCCCGGGCGTCGACGGTGGCACCTCGACGTTCCTCGGCGGTGACGCCATGGGCATCTCGAAGGACTCGAAGAACGTCGAGCAGGCGTGGAACTACCTCGCGTGGATGGTCTCCGAGGAGACCCAGCTCGAGGTCGTGGCCAAGGCCGGCGACGTCGTGTCCCGCAACTCGCTGCTGGAGAACGAGTTCACCAAGAGCGACCCGGTCGCGGCCGTGGCCGCCGAGGCGATCCCGAACGGCCGCACCCCCGTGGCCGCGTACTTCGCCGAGGCGTTCAACGCCTCGGGCAGCCCGTTCGTGACGATGATCCGCAACGCGACGTTCGAGGCGACCAACACGGTCGACGCCGACAACGACGCCGTCACCGAGATCCTCTCGCAGTAACCGACGGACGTGCGGCGGCCGCCACCCCTGACGGCGGCCGCCGCACGCCACCCCGGCAGCGTCGGAACCCGCAACGGGAGCTCAGCATGACCCTCACACAGCAGTCCCCACCCGCGGCCGCGGGCGCGTCCAGCACGCCGCCCCGCCGCCCGCGCAAGGCCAGCGCCAAGCGCAGCCTGCGCGCCTGGGCGTACGCGAGCCCCACCGCGGCGCTCGTCCTCGTCTTCTTCGTGATCCCCGTCGTCCTCGTGTTCTTCATGTCGGGCGCCGACTGGCCCCTGCTCGCGGGCAACAAGGGCGTCAACATGCCCGACAACTACACGGACGTCGTGGACCACCGGCTCTTCTGGCCGGCCATCTGGTTCACGCTGAAGTACACGGTCATCGCGACCGTGCTGCTCATCGGCCTCGGGCTGGGCCTGGCGTTCCTCGTGCAGGAGGCCAGCCGGTGGCGCGCGTTCCTGCGCACCACGTTCCTGCTGCCGACCGCGCTCGGCCTCGCGTCGGCCTCGCTGCTGTTCTACGCGATGTACTCGCCGCAGGTGGGGCCGATCGCCCCGCTGCTCGACAAGCTCGGCCTCACCGAGGGTGTCGTGTCCCCCCTCGGCACGCCGACCGGCGCGCTGTGGTCGACCGTGATCCTCATCGTCTGGCGGTTCGCGGGCTTCTACATGCTGCTGCTGCTCGTCGGCCTGCAGTCCATCCCGGGCGAGGTCTACGAGGCGGCGCGCATCGACGGCGCCTCGCGCTCCCAGATGTTCCGGAGCATCACCATCCCGCTGCTGCGGCCGTCGCTCGCGCTCTCCACGATCATGTGCGTCACGGGCTCGCTGCTGGCGTTCGACCAGTTCTACATCCTGACCAAGGGCGGTCCGGACTCCTCGACCATGACCGTCGTCCAGCTCGTCTACAACCTGGCCTTCGAGTCCAAGCGCGACCTCGGCATGGCCGCCGCGCTGTCGGTGATCGTGCTGCTCGCCCTCGTCGTCATCAACGTCGTCCAGCTCCGCGCGCTGCAGGGCAGCGACGACGGGACGGGCGCGAAGAAGAAGGGGGTCAAGCGATGAGCCGCCTCGCCCAGGGCCTGACGCGCACGCCGTTCTACGTGCTGACCGGCGGGCTCGCCGTGATCTTCCTGTACCCGATCATCTGGACCGCGATCAGCTCGGTCTCGGCGCAGCCGGGGTCGAACCAGGTCAGCGGCTTCGGGTTCGGCAACTACGAGACGGTGGTGAACTACCAGGCCGGTCTGTGGACCTACCTCGGCAACTCGCTCGTGATCAGCGCGACCGCGGTGGTCGTCACGCTCGTGGCGTCGACGTTCGGCGGGTACGCGTTCGCGCGGTTCAGCTTCCCGGGCAAGAACGTCCTGTTCCTGCTCACGCTCGCGATCCTCATGGTCCCGTACGCGACGTTGCTGATCCCGCTCATGACGTGGCTCAAGGCGATCCACCTCAACAACTCGCTCATCGGCGTCGGGCTGGTGCTGGCCGTGTTCCAGCTGCCGTTCGCGACCTTCATGATGCGCATCTCGTTCGAGGCCGTGCCCAAGGAGATGGAGGAGGCCGCGCTCGTCGACGGCTGCGGCTCGTTCGGCGCGCTGCGCCGGGTGCTGCTGTTCGCCGTCAAGCCCGGGCTCATCACGGTCGGCCTGTTCGCCTTCCTCGCAGCGTGGAACGACTTCATGGTCCCGCTGTTCCTCGTCGGCGGGGACAACCAGCCCCTGCCGCTCGCGATGGTGAACATGCGCCAGCAGGTCATGGGTGTCATCGACTACGGCGCGACTCAGGCAGGCGTCGTGATCCTCACGGTGCCGTGCATCTTCCTGTTCCTCGTGCTGCAGCGCCACTACGTCAACGGATTCATGTCCGGTGCCCTGAAGGGATGATCACGATTCTCAGCAACGACACACACGGCGTCGTGGCCCCCGCTCTCCCGGGCGCGGGCGTGCTCCGACCGCTCGGGCTCGACGAGGTGACCATCACCGGTGGCTTCTGGGGCGAGCGCCAGCACGTGAACGCGACGGCGACCATCGACCACTGCGACGAGTGGGAGCAGCGGGTCGGGTGGATCGACAACTTCGCCGCGGCGGCCGAGGGCTCCGTCGCCGCGACGCGCACCGGCCGCGAGTTCTCGGACTCCGACGTCTACAAGCTCGTCGAGGCCATGGCGTGGGAGGTGGCCCGCACCGGTGACCCCCACCTCGAGGCGCGGATCCAGGAGCTCGCGCAGATGTTCGAGCGCGTCCAGGAGCCCGACGGCTACCTCTCGACGAAGTACGGCCGGCCCGGCCAGGCGCCGCGCTACAGCGACCTGGCGTGGGGCCACGAGCTCTACTGCTACGGGCACCTGATCCAGGCGGCGGTCGCCCGGCTGCGCTCGGGGCACGACGACACGCTGGTGCGGGTCGCGCTGCGCGCCGCGGACCACATGTGCGAGGCCTTCGGGCCGGACGGCATCCAGTCGGTGTGCGGCCACGCGGAGGTCGAGGTCGCCCTCGTCGAGCTGTACCGCGCGACGGGCGTCGAGCGGTACCTGGCGCTCGCCAAGCTGTTCGTCGAGCGGCGGGGGACCGGCACGCTGCCGGACATCGAGTTCGGTCGCGAGTACTTCCAGGACGACATCCCCGTCCGGGAGGCCACCGTGCTGCGCGGTCACGCCGTGCGCGCGCTGTACCTGACCGCGGGCGTCGTCGACCTCGCGCTCGAGACCAAGGACGACGAGCTGCTCGACGCGGCCCGCGGGCAGTTCGCGACCACGCTGGCCCGGCGCACGTACCTCACGGGCGGCATGGGCTCGCACCACCAGGACGAGGCGTACGGCGACGACTTCGAGCTCCCGCCGGACCGTTCCTACTGCGAGACGTGCGCGGGCGTCGGGTCGGTCATGGTCGCGTGGCGCCTCGCGCTCGCGACGGGCGACCTGTCGTACGGCGACGTCGTCGAGCGGGCGCTGTACAACGTGGTCGCGACGTCGCCTGCGGCGGACGGCCGGGCGTTCTTCTACACGAACCCGCTGCACAAGCGGGTCCCGGGGCAGGAGGCGGAGGCCGACGAGGTGAGCCCGCGCGCGCTGTCGCGGCTGCGCGCGCCGTGGTTCGAGGTCTCGTGCTGCCCGACGAACGTGGCGCGCACGTTCGCCTCGCTCGCCGGGTACGTCGCGACCGCGACCGACGCGGGCGTCCAGATCCACCAGCTCGCGCCGTGCTCGATCCAGACGCGCCTGTCGGGCGGCGACGTGCGGCTCGCGGTCGCCACGCGCTATCCCGACGACGGCGACGTCGTCGTGCGGGTGGTCGAGGCGCCCGAGGGCCCCTGGGAGCTCTCGCTGCGCGTGCCCTCGTGGGCGCTGGGGTCCGCGACGCTCGACGGCGTGCCCGTACCGGGTGCGGTGGCCCGGGTGAGCGACCTGCGTGCGGGCGAGGAGGTGCGCCTCTCGCTGCCGATGCGCGTGCGCGTGACCGCGCCCGACCAGCGGATCGACGCCGTGCGCGGGTGCCTCGCGTTCGAGCGCGGGCCGCTGGTCCTGTGCCTCGAGTCGACGGACCTGCCGGACGGCCTCGAGGTGGACGACGTGGTGCTCGCCGAGCCGACCGCGCACGACGTGGACGGCCGGGCGCACGTCGCCCTGCGGCGCGTCGAGCACGACGACCGTGCGTGGCCCTACGCCGAGCACGGGACGGGACGCGCCGAGGGCGACACGCTCACGGCGGCCCTCGTCCCGTACTACTCCTGGGCCAACCGGGGCCCGTCGACGATGCGGGTGTGGATCCCGCAGGGCTAGCGGAAGGTAGGAGCACGAACGGCGCCGCTCCCTCGCCCGGCCGAGCCTGTGCTCGGTCCCGGTGCAGGTGAGGGGCGTGCAGGAGGTCGACGCGCGGCGGCGACGAGGCGGCACCGTGCGCGACGGTGCGCCACGTCGCCGCCGCGCTCGTCGGTCGACCGTCGCGAGTGTCGGAAGAATGGTCGAGAATCTCGACAGGGACGCGGTGTGTACCTGGGGCCGTGTGAGCGTTAACATCGAGCAGTCGCCCCGACAGGGGAAGTGGACAGGAACGTGCGAAGGGGCGCGATGAGCCAGAACGAGACGCCGGATGGCGTCGACCAGCAGGCGGCGGTGGCGCAGGTCCGGGACGACATCGTCGCCGGCCGGACGGCGCTCGGGATCGAGCTGGGCTCGACCCGCATCAAGGCCTGCCTGATCGGGCCCGACTCCGCGCCGATCGCGGCCGGCGGGCACGAGTGGGAGAACCAGTTCGTCGACCGCCGCTGGACGTACTCCCTCGAGGACGTGTGGAGCGGGCTGCAGGCGGCCTACGCGTCTCTGGTCGCGGACGTCGAGGAGCGCTACGGCGTCACGCCCACCACGTTCGGCGCGCTCGGCGTCTCGGCGATGATGCACGGCTACCTCGCCTTCGACGCGTCCGACGAGCTGCTCGTCCCGTTCCGGACCTGGCGCAACACGAGCACGGGCCCGGCCTCCGCCGAGCTCTCGCAGCTGCTGGGGCACAACATCCCGCTGCGCTGGTCGATCGCGCACCTGTACCAGGCCGTCCTCGACGACGAGCCCCACGTCCCGCAGATCTCGTTCGTCACGACGCTCGCCGGGTACGTGCACTGGCGCCTCACGGGCGAGAAGGTGCTGGGCGTCGGCGACGCCTCCGGGATGTTCCCGATCGACACCGGCTCGCGCGACTACGACGCGCGCATGCTCGACCAGTTCGACACGCTCGTCGCCGACCGGCGACCCGGCACGCGCCTCGTGGACCTGCTGCCGGCCGTGCGGCTCGCGGGCCAGGACGCCGGACGACTGACCGCGCAGGGCGCGGCCCTGCTCGACCCGACCGGGACGCTGGCGGCCGGCGTGCCGCTGTGCCCGCCCGAGGGCGACGCGGGCACGGGCATGGTCGCGACCAACTCGGTCGCGCCGCGCACCGCCAACATCTCCGTGGGCACGTCGATCTTCGCGATGGTCGTCCTGGAGAAGCCGCTCACGCAGGTGCACGACGAGCTCGACCTCGTCACGACGCCGTCGGGCGACCTGGTCGCGATGGTGCACTGCAACAACGGCGCGAGCGAGCTCGCGGAGTGGGCGGACGTGTTCGGCCGCTTCGCCACCGCGCTGGGCCACCCGTCGAGCCCCGACGACGTGTTCGGCGCGCTGCTGCGCGAGGCGCTCGACGGCGACGCCGACGGCGGCGGGCTGCTCGCGTACAACTACCTGTCCGGCGAGCCGATCACGGGCCTGGCCGAGGGTCGCCCGCTGTTCGTGCGGACGCCCGACAGCCGCCTGACGCTGGCCAACTTCATGCGCACGCAGGTGTACGGCGCGTTCGGCACGCTGAGCCTCGGCATGCGGGTCCTGGCCGCGGAGGGCGTCGAGCTCGACGCGATGTTCGCGCACGGCGGCCTGTTCCGCACCGCGGGGGTCGCGCAGCGGCTGCTCGCGGCCGCGGTCGGTGCGCCGGTGGCGGTCGGCAGCGCGGCCGGCGAGGGCGGTGCGTGGGGGATCGCGGTGCTCGCGGCCTACCTCGAGCACGCCGCCGAGCAGGACCTGGGGACCTACCTCGCGGAGCGCGTCTTCGGCGAGGCTCAGATCGACGTGGTCGCGCCCGACCCGCAGGACGTGCGCGGGTTCGCCGCCTACCTCGACCGGTACGAGGCCGGGCTCGCCATCGAGCGCGCCGCGGCCGACGCGATCTAGACCGACACCGCCCGAGACGACCCTCACCGTGACGACAGCAGGAGCACCCCCGATGACGACGACCCTGGCCGACTACCCCGCGAGCGTGCAGGAGCAGGTCGCGCGCACGCGTGAGGTCGTGGCACGCCTGCACGCCGAGCTCCCGCGCTGGGGGCTCGTGGTGTGGACCGCGGGCAACGTCTCGCAGCGCGTGGTCGTCGACCCCGCCGGCCCGAGCGCGCGTGACCTGCTGGTCATCAAGCCGTCGGGCGTCACCTACGACGAGCTGACGCCCGAGGCGATGGTCGTGTGCGACCTCGAGGGCACGCTCGTCGAGGGCGACCGCGCGCCGTCGTCGGACACCGCCGCGCACGCGTACGTCTACACGCACATGCCCGAGGTCGGCGGCGTGGTGCACACGCACTCGACGTACGCGACCGCGTGGGCCGCGCGGGCCGAGCCCGTGCCGTGCGTGCTGACGATGATGGCCGACGAGTTCGGCGGCGACATCCCGATCGGCCCGTTCGCGCTGATCGGCGACGACTCGATCGGCCGCGGCATCGTCGAGACGCTGCAGGGCTCGCGCAGCCCCGCGGTGCTCATGCGCAACCACGGCCCGTTCACGATCGGCAAGGACGCCAAGGCGGCCGTGAAGGCTGCGGTCATGGTCGAAGAGGTCGCCCGGACCGTCCACGTCTCTCGCCAGCTGGGCGAGCCGCTGCCCATCGAGCAGCACCACGTCGACTCGCTCTACGCGAGGTACCAGAACGTCTACGGCCAGGGCACCGCCGCCACGGCCACCAAGGAGGAGCACGCGTGAGCAAGCCCTACGCCGACCGTGAGGTCTGGTTCTTCACCGGGAGCCAGGACCTGTACGGCGAGGAGACCCTGCGCCAGGTGGCTGAGCAGTCGCAGGAGGTCGCGCGCCTGCTCGACGCCAGTGCCGACGTGCCCGCGACGATCGTGTGGAAGCCGGTCCTGAAGGACTCCGACTCGATCCGCCGCGCGATGCTCGACGCGAACTCCGACGACCGCGTCCTCGGTGTCATCACGTGGATGCACACCTTCAGCCCGGCCAAGATGTGGATCCACGGCCTGTCCGTGCTCGACAAGCCGCTGCTGCACCTGCACACGCAGGCGAACGTCGAGCTCCCCTGGGACTCGATCGACTTCGACTTCATGAACCTCAACCAGGCCGCGCACGGCGACCGCGAGTACGCGTACATCGCGTCGCGCATGGGCGTCACGCGCACCACGGTCTCGGGTCACGTGAGCAACCCGGCGGTCGCGCGTCGCGTGGGCACGTGGGTGCGCGCGGCGGCGGGCCGGGCGGCCACGCAGTCGCTGCGGCTCGCGCGGTTCGGCGACAACATGCGCAACGTCGCGGTGACCGAGGGCGACAAGACCGAGGCGGAGGTGCGGTTCGGCGTCTCGGTCAACACGTGGGGCGTCAACGACCTCGTCGCGGCGATCGCCCAGGTGGCCGACTCCGACGTGGACCTGGTCGTCAAGGAGTACGAGGAGCTGTACGACGTGGCCCCCGAGCTGCGCGTCGGCGGTGAGCGGCACGAGTCGCTGCGCTACGCGGCCAAGCAGGAGGTCGCGCTCGAGACGCTGCTGTCGTCGCTGGGTGCCCGGGCGTTCACGACGAACTTCGAGGACCTGGGCGACCTGCGTCAGCTCCCGGGCATCGCCGTGCAGCGCCTCATGTCCAAGGGCTATGGGTTCGGTGCCGAGGGCGACTGGAAGACGGCCGTGCTGGTGCGCGCCGCGAAGGTCATGGGCGAGGGCCTGCCCGGCGGCGCGTCGCTCATGGAGGACTACACGTACGACCTGACGCCGGGCGACGAGCTGATCCTCGGCGCGCACATGCTGGAGATCTGCCCGTCGCTGACGACCTCGACGCCGCGCGTGGAGATCCACCCGCTCGGCATCGGCGGCAAGGAGGACCCGGTCCGCATGGTGTTCGACGCGGACCCGGGGGTCGGCGTCGTCGTCTCGCTCGCGGACATGCGTGAGCGGTTCCGCCTGACGGCGAACGTCGTCGACGTGGTCCCGCCGCGCGCGTCGCTGCCGCACCTGCCCGTCGCGCGCGCGGTGTGGAAGCCGCGTCCGGACTTCGCGACGAGCACCGAGGCCTGGCTCACGGCGGGCGGCGCGCACCACACCGTCCTGTCGACCGCGGCCGGCGTGGAGGCGTTCGAGATCTTCGCCGACCTGTCCGGGACCGAGCTGCTCGTGATCGACGAGAGCACCACGCGGCGCGGCTTCCGCGACCAGGTGCGCTGGAACCAGGCGTACCACCGCCTGGCGCAGGGGTTCTGAGTCCGACCCACCCGGACCCCATCGTCGCGAGGCCCCGACCGCTCCCGTCAGCGGTCGGGGCCTCGTCTTGCCCGCAGGCAGGGCTCTGACCTGCGCGGGCGTGCCCCGATCGTGTCGTCGGTACGCATGTCGGGTGACTTCGTTGCCAGCGTCGAGAGCCCTGGGCTATGGTCGCGCCACCAGATGTGAGCGCTAACACGCACCGCGTCCGAGACCTCCGACACCGCCGTCGGACGCTCGACGACCAGACGCAGCAGCGCGGTGCCCGCGCGCCTCACGCAGGTTCCGACTTCACGAAGGAACGGGATCCACGAATGAGCTCAAGGGTGAGCACGAACGGCAGGACGGCGCGCTCGCGCCGAGGAATGACGGTCGCCGCGGCCGTCACGCTCGCGCTGGCGGTGCCGACGGCGCTGCCCGCAGTCGCGTCGGCCGACGAGGGGACGGACGCGCTCATCGCGAACCTGACCTTCGACGACGCGACGACGGGCCTGACCGGCGCGGGCGCACGCGCCACCGTCAACGGCGCGCTGACGCTCGACGACGGCGTCGACGGGAAGGCCGCGCGCCTGTCCGTCGGGAACTGGCTGAGCCTGACCAAGGAGGACGGCTCGCCGCTGCTCGCCGGGCTCGAGACCGTCACCATCTCGTACGACTCGCTGCCGACGAACAGCTCGGCGAACAAGGGCTGGACCGTCTTCGCGGCTCCGAACGCCGCGACGCAGACCTACGCCACGGAGAAGTACCTCGGCGTGATCGACAAGGCCACGAGCCTGGTCGTCGAGCGGTACGCCAACACGGCGGGACGCGACTCGACCGGCAACCTCAACGCGGGGACCGTGGCCGCCGGCTGGCGACACGTCGACCTCGTGCTCGACGGCACGTCCGGCACGCTCTTCGTCGACGGCACCGCGGTCGCGACGAACACCACGGGCAAGCTCCTGAGCGCGGTGGTCGGTGCGTCCGGCGGCGTCTTCCAGATCGGCAAGGGCAACTGGGAGGCCGGCGAGTACTTCGCGGGCCTGATCGACAACCTGCAGGTCCGCAGCCGGGCCGTGAGCAGCGACGAGGTCGCCGTGACGGCGGCCGCCAAGGCGCTCACGCTCGCCGGCGCCGACGCGGTCGCGGCCGACCTGACGCTCCCGTCCACCGCCTCGCACGGCGCGACCGTCACCTGGTCGTCGTCCGACCCGGACGTCGTCGGGGACGACGGCACGGTGACCCGCGGCGCCACCGCGGGCACGGCCACCCTCACGGCCACGCTCACGGTCGGCGCGCACACCGCGACCCGCGCGTTCCCCGTGACCGTCCTGGCGCTGGCCGACACCACGGCGCTGGACGCGGCGCTCGCAGCCGCGGACGCACTGGTCGCGGCCGACTTCACCGAGCAGTCCTGGACGCCGTTCGCCGACGCCGTCACGGCGGCGCAGACCGTCGCCGACGACGCGGCAGCGACGCAGGCCCAGGTCGACGCGGCACTGCAGGCGCTGCGCGACGCGAACCTCGCACTCGTCTCGCTCGCCGGCGCCTCGCTCGTCGCGGACCTGTCGTTCGACGACGCGACCGCGGGCCTGACCGGAGCCGGGGCGAAGGCCACGGTGAACGGCGAGCTCACGCTCGAGGACGGTGCCGACGGGACCCAGGCCGTGCGCCTCAGCAGCGGCGGCTGGCTCAACCTCACGAAGGACGACGGGACGCCGCTGCTGGCGGGTCGTGACACGGTGACGATCTCGTACGACTCGCGTCCGGACGCCTCCGGCAACGTCGGCTGGCTGTTCTTCGCGGCGCCCAGCACCGCGACGCAGACCTACCAGAACGAGCACTACGTCGGCTTCATGGACAAGGCGACGAGCCTCGGGGTCGAGCGCTACAACAACGCGGGCGCGCGCATCTCGACCGGCAACCTCAACGCCCCGGCCGGCACCGTCACGGCCGGCTGGAAGCACGTGGACCTCGTGCTCGACGGCATGCAGGGCGCGCTGTACGTCGACGGTCAGCTCGTCGCGAGCAACGAGGCGGGCCCGCTCCTGTCCGCGATCCTCGGCGCGTCCGGCGGCGTGGTGCAGGTCGGCAAGGCCAACTGGGTCAACGGCGAGTACTTCACCGGGCTCCTGGACAACCTGCAGGTCCGGGGTGCGGCGCTGAGCGCCGCACAGGTCGAGGCGCAGCTCGCGCAGGCCGCGATCGCCGCGATCCCCGCGACGCTGGCGGTCACCGAGGACACGTACACCCTGCCCGGTGGCCCGCTCGTCACGTGGACCTCGGCGTCCGACGACGTCGTCGTCGGCGCGGACGGCCGTACGGCCACAGTGACGCGTCCCGAGCCGGGCGCTCCCGCGACGACGGCCGCGCTGACGGCCGGCGTCGTGCTGCGGGGCATGACCGTGACGCGGGCGGTCACGGCGACCATCTCGGCACCGCTCACGATCGAGCAGCGCGCACAGCGCACGCTCGAGGAGATCTCCCTGGTCGGGCTCTCGGACGTGCGCACGAACCTCACGCTGCCGACCGAGGGCGCGTACGACCTCCCGATCACGTGGACGTCGTCGCACCCCGCGGTCGTCTCCGAGAGCGGCGGTTCCGTCGCCCCCGGTGTCGTCACGCGGCCCGCCGCGGCGACGACCGTCACGCTGACGGCCCACGCGGGCACGCTCACGCGCGACTTCACGGCGGAGGTCCGCCAGGCCGTCGCCGCGCCCGCGACCACCGACTACGTCTTCGCGTACTTCACGGGCTCCGAGGGCAGCCGCACGGACGAGCAGATCTACTTCTCGACGAGCCCCGACGGCAAGACGTGGACGGACACGCGCGCGAACGGCAACCCCGTCCTGGAGTGGAACGCGGGCGACAAGGGCGTGCGTGACCCGTACCTGGTGCGCTCGCCGCAGGGCGACACGTTCTACCTGATCGCCACGGACCTGAGCATCTACTACCGCGGGGGGTGGGGCAGCGCCGCTGCCACGACCACCGGGTCGCTCAAGCTCGTGGTGTGGGAGTCCCACGACCTGGTGCAGTGGACCGAGCCGCGGCTCGTCGACGTCGCGTCGGGCATCCCCGGCGCCGGCATGGCGTGGGCCCCGGAGGCGATCTGGGACGACGTCGAGCAGCAGTGGGTCGTGTTCTGGGCCACGGGCTCGGACGTCTCGAACGACCTCGGCGACCGCACGAACATGTACTACTCGACGACGCGCGACTTCGTGACCTTCACCGACCCGGTGAAGTGGATCGACCGCCAGCACTCGATCATCGACACGACCATGATCAAGGTCGGCGACTGGTACTACCGTGCCTCCGCCGACGGCCAGATCACGATCGAGCGCTCGAAGGACCTGTACGCGGTGACGACGGCCGCCACGGCGCCCGCCTACGTCGACGACGACCACTGGTCGGTCGTGGGCACGCTGGCCGGGATCCTCGGCACCAGCGCGTACTCGGGCGCGTACCTCGAGGGCCCTGAGCTCTTCGAGTACAACGAGGACGACCGGGTCGACCCCCTCACGCCGCTGTACGGCCTGATGGCCGACCAGTACGCGCAGGGCAAGGGCTACCTGCCGTTCCGCACGAGCGACATCGGCAGCACGTCGGCGGCGGACTGGTCGCTCGCGAGCGACATCACGTTCGGTGCGCTCAAGACCCGCCACGGCACGATCCTGCCGATCACGGCCTCGGAGCTCGCGGCGCTGCAGAAGGCGACGCTCGGCACGACCGGTCAGCTGCCGGTGCTCGACCCTCAGAACCCGGACGCGCCCGTCACCTACCTCCTCGACCAGGCGATCGCCTCGGCGGCCGGGCTCGTCGCGGCCGACTTCACCGCAGCGACGTGGGCGACCTTCGCGTCGGCGCTCGCCACGGCCCAGGCCGTCGCGGCCGACCCGGCGTCGCAGACCGACGTCGACGACACGCTCGCCGCACTGAAGGCGGCACGTGCCGCGCTCGTGGTCGAGGGTGAGGGCGCCGACCTGCTCGCCGAGCTCACGTTCGACGACGCCACGACCGGCCTCTCCGGCGGCGTCGCGCGGGCCGCGGTCAAGGGCACGCTCACGCTCGCCGACGGCCGGGACGGGACGAAGGCCGCGAGCCTGTCGTCCGGCAACTGGCTGGACGTGACCAAGAAGGACGGGACCCCGCTGCTCAAGGGCCTGGACGAGGTCACGATCTCGTACGACTCGAAGCCGGCGGCCGGCTCGGCCAACAAGGGCTGGTCGGTGTTCGCGGCGCCGAGCGCGGCGACGCAGACGTACCAGAACGAGCACTACCTGGGCTTCATCGACCTGCCCACGAGCCTCCTCGTCGAGCGGTACGACAACAACGGGACGCGTGACTCGAGCGGCAACCTCGCGGCGAGCGGGCTCGCCGACGGCTGGCGCCACGTGGACCTGGTCGTCAAGGGCACGTCCGGCAAGCTCTTCGTCGACGGCCAGCTCGTGGCCTCGAACACCACGGGACGGGCGCTGAGCTCGATCCTGGGTGCGTCGGGCGGCGCGCTGCAGATCGGCAAGGGCAACTGGGTCGCGGGCGAGTACTTCACGGGCCTGATCGACAACGTGCGGATCTACGCGAGCGCGCACCGGCTCGGCGACGAGCCGTTCCCTGCGACGGTGACGGCGACGTGGCCGACGCTCACGTACGGCACCGCGGGGACGGTCGGGGTGACGGTCGCCTCCGAGGGGCCGACGCCCACCGGGACGGTCGAGGTCCGTGCAGGTGCGGACGTCGTCGCCTCCGCGACGCTCGACGCGTCGGGCACGGCCCAGGTGCCGCTCCCGGCGACGCTCGCCGTGGGCAGCCACACGCTCGTCGTGGCGTACCTCGGCGACGACGACACCGAGCCGGCGACGGCCGCGGCGCAGACCGTCGAGGTGGGCAAGGCGTCCTCGTCGACCGCGGTCAGCGCGGGCACGGTCCGGCACGGGACGGGTGGCACCGTCACGGTGCGGGTCACCTCGGTCCCGGGCGCGACGGTGCTCCCGACGGGCACGGTGCGTCTCACGGACGCGTTCGACTCGTCCGTGCGCACCGCGACGCTCAGCGGCGGCACGGCGACGTTCGCCCTGCCGAAGTCGGTCGCACCGGGTTCGCACCGGTTCTCGGCCCAGTACCTGGGGTCGGGCGAGGTCGCGGCCTCGGCGGCGGCGCTGACCGTGAAGGTCCTGCGGGCGACGTCCGCGACGACCGCGAAGGTCTCGACGGTGCGGTACGGCTCGGGCGGCACGGTGAGCGTGACCGTGACGTCGGCGGTCGGTTCGAAGGCCACGGCCGGCAGGGTCCGGGTCTCGAACGTCGCGGGCGGGTCCGTGCGGTACGGAACGGTGACGAACGGCAAGGCCGTCGTCAGCCTGCCGACCACGCTCAAGCCGGGCACCTACCGGTTCACGGTCGCCTACCTCGGGACGACGACGATCGAGCCCTCGTCCCGGACCGTGACCGTGAAGGTCGGGCGTGCGGTGTCGACGACGACGGTCGCGGCGGCGAGGGTCTCGACCGGCATCAAGGCGACCGGCGCCGTGACCGCCAAGGGGGTCACCCCGGTCGCGGGGAAGGTCAAGGTCGCGGTGCTGAAGAACGGTAAGACCGTGTCGACCAGGACCGTGTCGCTGGTCAAGGGCCGCTACTCGGTGGTGCTGCCGGTCCGTGCGAAGGGCTCGTACCAGGTCCGGGCGACGTTCCAGTCGACCACCACGGTGCTCAGCTCGACCGCCACGAGGGCGCTGAAGATCGGCTGACCCGGTCCACGTAGCCCGACGACAGGGGGTGCAGGCACGCATCGAGCGTGCCTGCACCCCCTGCGACGCGCCGCTGCCGCGCAGGTGCCGGCACTCCGGGACCGTGCACAGCACAATCGAGACCGGTGTTGCGCAACGGTGATCCGCGGGGGCTTGATCCCGGCGCGCGGGGCCCCCACGATCGGACCAGTGCGCCGCTCACTCGTGCGAGTGAGCAGGGTCACAGGTTCGTAACAGAACGCCAAGACGCTAGGAATGAGCACGTGTGAGCGTTAACATCGCCAAGTGAACGCTCACATCGGACACGGTCGCATGGTCGCGGCCGAGCCGGTGCAGGCACCACAGACGTGCACAGCACGACTGGTTTCTCGAGGAGGAGAAAGCATGGTCAGCAAGAAGTTCCGGGCCCGCGGGATCGCCGCAACGGTGGCAGTTCTCGCGCTGGGCCTCGCGGCCTGCAGCAGCGACGGCGGGGACAGCGGCGACAAGACCCCCGACGCCGGTGGCGGCGACAAGGGCGGCAACATCAAGGTCGGCTTCTCGCAGCTCGGTGCCGAGTCGGGTTGGCGCACCGCCAACACGGAGTCGGTCAAGGCGAGCCTGACGGCGGAGAACGGCATCGACCTGACGTTCAGCGACGCGCAGCAGAAGCAGGAGAACCAGATCAAGGCCCTGCGC
>NZ_LFKW01000095.1:37499-46830 GCF_001040865.1 Cellulomonas sp. A375-1
CGTCGTGCTCGTCGACCGCACGGTCGACACCACGGTCGCGGACCCGTACGTCACGTGGATCGGTGCCGACTTCAAGCAGGAGGGCATCACTGCCGGCGAGTGGGTCAAGGCGAACCACCCCGACGCCAAGATCTTCGAGATGCAGGGCACCCTCGGTTCGGGCGCGCAGGTCGACCGTGAGGCCGGCTTCGACGAGGTCGTCGGCGCCGAGAACATCGTCGGCAAGGCGTCCGGCAACTTCACGCGTGCCGAGGGCAAGGCCGCCATGGAGGCCGCGCTGCAGGCGTACCCCGACATGAACCTGCTGTTCGCGCACAACGACGACATGGGTCTGGGTGCGATCGAGGCGATCGAGGCCGCGGGCAAGGTCCCGGGCAAGGACATCATCATCGTCACGATCGACGGCGTGCGCGACGGCCTGCAGGCCCTCGTGGACAAGAAGTTCAACTACGTCGTCGAGTGCAACCCGGTCTTCGGCGACCAGATCCTGGACGCCATCAAGAAGGTCCACGCCGGCGAGGAGCTCCCGAAGGAGACCATCGTCGTCGACGAGGCGTTCGACCAGACCATCACGCAGGCTGACGTCGACGCACGCGCGTACTGACGCGAGCAAGCCGGTACGCACTGCGGCCGCACTGACGCAGGTGACGTACCAGTGACACCATGACAGCCGTGCGGCGGGGCCGCTCGCCCCGCCGCACGGCTGTTCCTCTTCCCGCAGCTGCTCGCTGCGACGCCCGGCCCCGTCGGGGGCGTGCGTCCACGCGTGGCCGCTGCCCGCACAGCAGCAGCTCTCTCAGCAGGACGGATGACCAACGATGTCTCTCACGTCCGACTCCGCCCCCGTCGTCCAGATGCGTGGGATCACCATCGAGTTCCCCGGGGTCCGGGCGCTCGACGGTGTCGACCTCACGCTCCGACCGGGCGAGGTCCACGCGCTCATGGGCGAGAACGGCGCCGGCAAGTCGACCATGATCAAGGCGCTCACCGGCGTCTACCAGATCGACGCAGGCGAGATCCGCGTCGACGACGAGCCCCACCAGTTCCACTCGACCGCTCAGGCCCAGGGCGCCGGCATCAGCACGGTGTACCAGGAGGTCAACCTCTGCGCGAACCTCTCGGTCGCCGAGAACGTGATGCTCGGCCACGAGGTGCGGTTCGGCCCCTTCATCAACTGGCCCGCCACGCGGCGCAAGGCCCAGGAGTACCTGGCCCGGCTGAACCTGGACATCGACCCGACGTCGCAGCTGAGCTCGCACTCGATCGCCGTCCAGCAGCTGTGCTCGATCGCACGCGCGATGGTCGTCGACGCCAAGGTGCTCATCCTCGACGAGCCCACCTCGAGCCTCGACAAGGCCGAGGTCGCCGAGCTCTTCTCCGTCGTGCGCTCGCTGCGGGACAGCGGCGTCGCGATCCTGTTCGTCTCGCACTTCCTCGAGCAGATCTACGAGATCAGCGACCGCATGACGATCCTGCGCAACGGGCGGTTCGTCGGCGAGTACCTGACCGCGGAGCTCCCGCGCATCGAGCTGATCTCCAAGATGCTCGGCCGTGCGACCGACGAGCTCGCCGCGATCGAGGCCGGCGCGCAGCGCGTCGCGAACGACGAGGCACGCGGCGAGCCGCTGCTCCAGGCGGTCAAGCTCGGTCGCCAGGGCTCGATCGAGCCGGTCGACCTCGAGGTCTACCAGGGCGAGATCGTCGGCTTCGCGGGCCTGCTCGGCTCGGGCCGCACGGAGCTCGCGCGCCTGCTGTACGGCGCGGACCGCGCGGACGGCGGCGAGCTCACGCTGTTCGGCGAGCACGTCCGGTCCGCGGCGCCGCTCGCGTCGCTGCGCAGCGGCGTGGCCTACTCCACCGAGGACCGCAAGAAGGAAGGCATCATCGCCGACCTCACGGTCCGGGAGAACATCGCACTGGCGATCCAGGCGAACCGCGGCATCTGGCGCCGGATCCCGGCCAAGGAGCTCGACGAGGTCGTGGACCGCTACGTCAAGGCGCTCAACATCCAGCCGCCGAACCCGAACATGCTCATCAAGAACCTGTCGGGCGGCAACCAGCAGAAGGTCCTGCTGGCGCGCTGGCTCGCGACGTCGCCGAAGCTGATCATCCTCGACGAGCCGACGCGCGGCATCGACATCGGCGCGAAGGCCGAGATCCAGCGGCTCGTCGTCGAGCTCGCCTCGCAGGGGATGGGCGTCGTGTTCATCTCCTCCGAGCTCGAGGAGGTGCTGCGTCTGTCGCATCGCCTCGTCGTCCTGCGGGACCGCGAGAAGGTCGGGGAGCTGACCAACGGCCCCGACGTCACGTCGTCCACGGTCCTCGAGACCATCGCAGCGAGCGGGAGTGACGCAGCATGACCGGCACCTTGCACACCCCCACCTGGGTCTCCCGGGTGGCCAAGCACCACCTGTTCTGGCCCGTCGTGGCGCTGCTCGCGCTGTGGGTCGCCTGCGGGATCGTGAGCCCGGGCTTCCTCGACATCAAGGTCGTCGACGGGCACCTGTTCGGCCAGCTCGTCGACGTCGCCCGCAACTCGGTGACGTTCCTGCTGCTCGCGCTCGGCATGTGCCTCGTGATCGCCACGGGCGGCATCGACCTGTCGGTCGGAGCGGTGATGGCGATCTCGCTGGCCGTCGCGCTGACCTACATCGACAACTCGGGCACCGGCGAGCAGAAGAGCACCGCGTTCATCGCGATCGCCCTCGCGCTCGCGGTGGCCGCGCTCGTCGGCGCGTTCAACGGGTTCCTGGTCTCCGGGCTGGGGATCCAACCGTTCATCGCGACCATGATCATCCTGGTCGCGGGACGCGGCATCGCGCTCGCGTTCACGGGCGGCCAGATCACCACGACCCACTCGGCACCGTTCAAGGCGATCGGGTCCGGGTACGTGCTGGGCATCCCGACGCCCGTGGTGATCGGCGCGGTCGTGTTCGCGGCCGTCGCGCTCGCGGTCCGCAAGACCGCGCTCGGCATGCTCGTCGAGTCCATCGGCATCAACCGGGTCGCGAGCCACATGGCCGGCGTCCGGTCCCGCAACATCACGTGGCTCGTGTACGTGATCTGCGGGTTCCTGGCCGGTCTGGCGGGTCTCGTCTACGGCGCGCCGACCATGGCCGCCGACGCCAACAACATCGGCCAGCTCATGGAGCTCAACGCGATCATGGCCGTCGTCATCGGCGGCACGAAGCTCGACGGCGGCAAGTTCAGCCTCGCGGGCACGATCGTCGGCGCGCTCATCCTGACGACCCTCGACCGCGCGGTGATCATCTTCCACCTGCCGTCGGAGTCCAAGGACCTGTTCAAGGCCATCGTCGTCATCGCGATCTGCATCGCCGGCTCGGAGCGCCTGCGGGAGTCTGTCGGCCTGCGCCGCGTGCCCCGCCTGCCCGAGCCGCCCGCAGCGCGCAAGTCCGTGGAGGTGTCGGCATGACCGCGCAGTCCGTGTCGGAGAAGCTGCCGACCAAGCGCACGCCCAGCGACCACTCGACCCAGTGGTGGCGGCGCCTGCTCGACCGTCGCTACCTGCCGACGATCGGCACGGTCGCGACGCTGATCCTGCTGCTCGTCATCGGCCAGCTGCGGTACAGCACCGACGACCGCAGCTTCATCAGCGCGCGGCTGTTCTCGAACCTGTTCATCGACAACTCGTACCTGCTGGTGCTGGCGATCGGCATGACGTTCGTCATCATCTCCGGCGGCATCGACCTGTCGGTCGGCGGCGTGGTGGCCCTGACGGGCCTCGTCGTCGCGAAGCTGCTCGAGAACGGCGCACCCCTGCCGTTCGTGCTCGTGGTCGGCGTCCTGGTGGGCACCGCGATCGGCTCGCTGATCGGGGTGATGGTCCAGTACTTCAAGATCCAACCCTTCATCGCCTCGCTCGCGGGCCTGTTCCTCGCGCGGGGCCTGGCGAACCTGATCGGCACCACGGCCATCGGCATCAAGGACGAGGGCTTCGCGTCGCTCGCCTCGTGGAAGATCAAGTTCGGCGAGAAGCCGGACATCTGGTACGTCAACCTGTCGATGATCATCGCGCTCGTCGTGCTGCTCGCCGCGGTCTACCTGCTGCACTACACGCGGTTCGGCCGCACGGTGTACGGGCTCGGCGCGGGTGACAACGGGCAGGCCGCGGGCCTCATGGGTCTGCGCCCCGGCGCGACCAAGATGTGGGTCTACGTCATCTCCGGCACGTGCGCCGGCATCGGCGGCATCCTGTTCGCGCTCTACACCAAGTCCGGCTACAACCTGTCGGGCGTCGGCATGGAGCTCGACGCGATCGCGTCGGTCGTCATCGGTGGAGCGCTGCTCACCGGCGGCGTGGGCTACGTCCTGGGGACGTTCGCGGGCGTGACCGTGTACGGCCTGATCCTGGTGATCTGCAACCGCGAGGGCCTCGAGATCTGGTGGAACCGCATCCTCATCGGCGCGATCCTGCTCGGCTTCGTGCTGCTGCAGCGGGTGCTCGTCGCGAAGCGCAGATAGCGGTCCCGCACTCGCACAACTGAACAGGTACGAGACCCTCCCGTCCGACCGGACCCGGCTGCCACCGGGCGACCCGGCGGACGGGAGGGCTTTCCCCGGCGGGTCGCAACGAGGCGACCTCGGGTGCTGCTCACCACACTGGAGAGGTAGGAGCACAGATGATGATTCCACATGCTCTCGCGACCGCTGGGGTCCTAGGACCTGAGAGACGCCGCCCCCGCCGCGCGGCCCGCTGGGTCGCCGCAGCAGCCGGGTTCGCGGTGCTCGCGGCCGGTGCGGCGGTGGCCGCCCCCGCCGCCGCGGCGGACCCCGACCCGCAGGAGTGGACGGACGCGTTCGACGCTCCGACGCTCGACCCGCGCTGGGAGATCACGTCCGAGGTGCCCTCCGCGTGGTCCCTGTCGACGAACCCCGGGGCGCTGACGCTCACGTCGCAGCCCGGTGACACCTACCAGACGGCCAACAGCGCGAAGAACGTCTTCACGGTCGACATCCCCGACGGCGACTTCACCGCAGTGACGACCCTGCACGCGCCCGTCTCGAAGGTCTACCAGGGCGCGGGCCTCATCGCGTGGTCGGACCAGGACAACTACGTCCGGGCGGGCCTCAACTACGTGGGCTCGCTGTCGCCGTCGAGCAGGGCGATCGAGACCGACGTCGAGAGCGGCGGCGTGTTCTCGTCGGTCGACTTCGAGGACCGGCCGGGCTCGGAGCGGGAGACCCTGCGGCTGCAGCGCACGGGAGACACGATCACGACCAGCTACTGGTCCGGCTCGGACTGGGTGGTCGCGTCGAGCACGACGATCTCGTTCGACATCACCGCGGTGGGCCTGTACGCCCTCGCGGCGCAGGACAACACGTCGCACGAGGCGGCCTTCGAGTCGTTCGGGCTGACGGCGGCCGAGGGTGACGACGTCGTGCCGAGCGGCTCGTTCACGCTGCACGCGCAGGACGGCCCCCGCTACCTCGTCGCCGACGACGGCGCGCTCGCCCTGCGTGACGAGCGCCCGACGACCGTGCTGGCCCTGGTGCCCGCGGCCGGCGACGACGACGGTGCGGTCACGCTGCGCACCCTCGGCGACGACCTGCCGGTCGTGGTCGACGACGACCGCCTGGCGCTGGGTGCGGCGGCGGACGAGCCCGCGCAGCTGCGGCTGACCGACGTGGGCGGCGGCGCGGTGGCGCTGCGGCTCGCCGACGGCTCGGGCTGGGTGCGGCTCGGCGCGGACGGCGTGCTGACGCTCGGCACCGCCGGCGACGCGCAGCCGCTCACGCTCGAGTACGTCGCGGGCGGTGAGGGCGTCCTCGAGATCGACGGCGACGCGACCTCGATCGACATCTCCGACGACCTGTACGGCATCTTCTACGAGGACATCAACTACGCCGCGGACGGCGGCCTGTACGCCGAGCTGGTGCGCAACCGGTCGTTCGAGTTCAACACGTCCGACCACTCGTCGTTCACGGGCATGACCGCGTGGGAGACGCTCGCGCGCGGTGCGGGTGCGGGCTCGACGGCGACGGTCCTGACGGACGGCAACCGGCTCAACGCGACCAACCGCTACTACCTGAGGCTCGCAGCGACGGGCGCCGGCGCGGGCATCCGCAACGCCGGCTACAACACGGGCGTGCCGGTCGAGGCCGGTGCGTCGTACGACTTCTCGGTGTGGGCACGCACGAGCGCGGCCCAGACGCTCACGGTGCAGGTCGAGAACGTCGCGGGGACCGCGGTCGTCGCGACGGGCACGGTAGCCGTCGACGGCTCGGACACGTGGAAGAAGTACGCCGTGACGCTCACGGCGACCGCGACGACCGACGCGGGCCGCCTCGCGGTGCTCGCAGGCGCCGCGGGCACGCTGCGGCTCGACCAGGTGTCGCTGTTCCCGCAGGACACGTGGGTCGGGCCGGTCAACGGCAAGTCGGTGCTCCGCAAGGACCTCGCGGAGAAGATCGAGGCGCTCAACCCCTCGTTCGTCCGCTTTCCCGGTGGCTGCGTGACCAACGTCGGCACGTTCAAGACGTACGAGGAGTCCGGCTACGTCGACCGCCGCCGCACGTACCAGTGGAAGGAGACCATCGGACCCGTCGAGGAGCGGGCGACGAACTGGAACTTCTGGGGCTACAACCAGTCCTACGGCATCGGGTACCTCGAGTACTTCGAGCTCGCGGAGGACCTGGGTGCGACCCCGCTGCCGGTGCTCTCGGTGGGCGCCAACGGCTGCGGCAGCACGATCCCGGAGATGAAGGACGACGCCACGATCGCGCGCTGGGTGCAGGACACGGTCGACCTGATCGAGTTCGCCAACGGCGCGACGACGACGACCTGGGGCGCCGTGCGCGCGTCGCTGGGCCACCCGGAGCCGTTCGGCCTGCGCTACATCGGCCTCGGCAACGAGGAGAACACGACGACGTTCGAGGCGAACTTCCCGAAGTTCCGCGACGCGATCGCCGCGCGGTACCCGGACGTCACGATCATCTCGAACTCGGGCCCCGACGACGCGGGCGCGCGCTTCGACACCCTGTGGGCCTACAACCGGGCGCAGGACGTCGCGATGGTCGACGAGCACTACTACAACGACCCGGACTGGTTCCTCACGAACAACGAGCGCTACGACTCGTACGACCGCGAGGGTCCCGCCGTGTTCCTCGGCGAGTACGCCTCCAAGGGCAACACGATGTGGAACGCGCTGTCCGAGGCGTCGTACATGACGGCGATCGAGCGCAACTCCGACATCGTCAAGCTCGCGTCGTACGCGCCGCTGCTCGCCAACGAGAGCTACGTGCAGTGGTCGCCCGACGCGATCTGGTACGACAACGACGAGTCCTGGGGCTCGGTCAACTACTACGTGCAGGAGCTGTTCGGGAACAACAAGGGCGACCAGGTCGTCCCGAGCGGGTACGAGACGGCCACCGAGGCGGTCCCGGACCTGTCGGGCGGCGTGTTCCTGTCCACCTGGTCGACCGTCGCGGACTACGACGACGTCGTGGTCACCGACGACGAGACCGACGAGGTGCTGTTCTCCGACGACTTCTCCGGCACGGCCGACGCGTGGTCGCCGCAGACCGGGTCGTGGGCGGTCACGGGTGGCAAGTACCGCCAGTCGTCGGCGTCGGTCACCGACGCCCGCTCGATCGTCACCGGCGCGTACGCGAAGGACTGGGACAACTACACGCTCGAGCTCGAGGCGACCAAGGTCTCCGGCAGCGAGGGCTTCCTCGTCGGGTTCGCGGCCACGGGCACGAACAACTTCTACTGGTGGAACCTCGGCGGCTGGAACAACACCCGCCAGGCGCTCCAGAAGGCAGCGGGCGGTGCGGCCAGCGAGGTCGCCGCGGTCGAGGGGCACTCGATCGTGACCGGTCAGACGTACGACCTCAAGGTCGTCGTCGACGGCCGGCACATCGAGCTGTACCTCGACGGCGAGCTCCAGATGGAGTTCGACGACGTCGTCCCGGCGGACGTGTACCAGGTCGTCACGCGCGACGTCGCGGCCGGCGACCTCGTCGTGAAGGTCGTCAACACCTCCGACTCGGTGCGCCGCACCCGCGTCGTGACCTCGGACGTCGAGGTCGAGGGCGAGGGCACGGCGATCGAGATCGTCGGGCAGCCGGGCGACATGAACACGAAGGCGAACCCGACCAGGCTCGTCCCGGTCGAGCGCGCGCTGACCGGGGTGTCGAACGACTTCGCGTACGACTTCCCGGCGTACTCGATCACCTTCCTGCGCCTGCACACGCCCGACACGACGATCCCCACGGTCGCGTCGCTGACCGCCTCGGGCACGCCCGTCAAGGGCTACCTCGGGCAGCCCGTGACGGTCACGGCCACGGGCGCGGACGACCGCGCGGTCGACCGGGTCGAGGTCGCGGTCGACGGCGGCGCGTGGACGCCGACGGCGGGTGAGACCGCGACGGCGCAGGTCTCGGGCGAGGGTGAGCACACCGTGCAGGCGCGTTCGTTCGACGCGACCGGCAACGTCTCGCTGATCAAGGCCCTCACGTTCCGGATCGACGCCACGGCACCGGTCTCGAACGCGGTCGTCGACAGCACGGCGCGCACGGTCACGCTGCGCGCCGCCGACAACGGTGCGGGCGTCGCCCGCATCGAGTACCGGACCTCGTCGTCCGGCACGTGGCGGACGTACGCGACGCCCGTGACGGTGGGCTCGGCGGCCACGACCGTGTGGTTCCGCGCGGTCGACAAGGTCGGCAACGTCGAGGCGGCCGGCACGGTCGTCGTGCCGAAGGCCGGCGTGACGCTCACGCCCACCACGACCAAGGGAACGCTGTCGCCGTCGACGGTCGCCTACGGCGCCACCCGCACGGTCGCGGTCGTGGTCGCCGGCGCGGGCGGCACGCCCACGGGCACGGTGCGGGTGCTGGACGGCACGCGCCTCGTCGGGACGGGCACGCTCGTGCGCGGCAAGGTCACGGTGACGGTCCGCACCGACCTGAAGGTCGGCACGCACCGCCTCACGCTGTCCTACGGCGGCGACGCGAGGTTCGCGGGCTCGACGTCGACGGTCACGCTCGTGGTGACCAAGGCGCCGTCGCGGACGACGGTGACGGCACCGACGGTGAAGCCGACGACCGCGCCGGTCCTCACCGCGAAGGTCACGGCGACGGGCGTGCGGCCCACGGGCACGGTCACGTTCACCGTGACGCGCGGCGGCACGGTCGTGGCGACGCGCACGGCCTCGCTCACGAGCTCCGGGACGGCGAAGGTGACGCTCCCGAAGCTCGCGGCGGGCAGCTACGCCGTCAAGGCGTCCTACGCGGGCACCTCGTCCGTGACGTCCTCGGTCGGCACGGCGACGCTCGTCGTCCGCTGACCGGCTGGGGGGGGGGGGGG
>NZ_LFKW01000095.1:46909-73714 GCF_001040865.1 Cellulomonas sp. A375-1
GAGTGCGCAATGCGAGCACGACGACTATGGGGAGCGGTGGCCGCGGCCTCCGTCGCCCTCACCACGGCGCTGGTGGCGACACCGGCCGGCGCCGCGACCGACGACGGCCTGGTCGGCCGCTGGAAGCTCGACGAGACGAGCGGCACCGTGGCCGCGGACTCCTCGGGCCACGGCCGCCACGCGGCGGTGACCGGCGCGGCGTCCTGGAACGCGGGTGACGGCTTCACGTTCAGCGGCGGCGCCAGCAGCTCCGGCAACGCGATCGCGCTGCCGGACGGCCTGCTCAGCGGCCTCGACTCGGTGACCGTCGACTTCGACGTGAACATCACGCCCGGCATGACCGCGAACTACTTCCTGTTCACCCTGGGCAACCCCGCGTCGCTCTCGTCGGGGACCGGGTACGTCTTCGTGACCGGCAGCGACGGAGACGCGCGCCTGCGCGGGGCCATCACCACCGCCACGTACACCACGGAGCAGAGCACCACCCGGTCGGCCGCGCTGGCCACCGGCTCGTGGCGGCACCTGACCTACACGATCGTCGGCGGCACGCCCGCGGCGCCCGGCTACGCGGTCCTCTACGAGGACGGCGTCGAGGTCGCGCGCAACAGCGCGATCACCGTCAAGCCCAGCCAGGTCGCGAACGGCGGCGCCGCGAACTTCATCGGGCGGTCCGCGTGGGCGGGCGACAAGTCGTTCCAGGGCAAGGTCCGCGACTTCCGCGTGTACGACCGTGCGCTGACGTCGACCGAGCTCACCGAGCTCGCGTCCGACGTGACCGGACCCGCGCTCGCGGCGGACGCCGCGGCGCTGACGCTCGGCGACACCTCGGCGGTGCGGTCCTCCCTCACGCTGCCGACGCTCGGCAGCGCCGGCTCCGCGATCACGTGGGCGTCGTCGAACCCGGCGGTCGTCTCGACGACGGGCGTGGTCACGCGTCCCGCGGCCGGTGCGGGCGACGCGACCGTCACGCTCACCGCGACCCTGACGCGGGGCAGCGGGCAGGAGACCAAGCAGTTCACCGTGACCGTCCTCGAGCGGCCCACGGCACCCGGCCTGATCGCCGAGGACCTTGCGGCGATCGAGGTCGTGAACGTCGACGACGTGCGCGGCAACCTGACCCTGCCGACGGCGGGCGCGAACGGCACGACGTTCACGTGGGCGTCGTCCGACCCGACCGTCGTCGACGGGACCGGTCGCGTGCACCGACCCGCGCACGGCCAGCCGACCGCCACGGTCACGCTCACCGCGACGGGCGCGCTCGACGGCTCCACCGCGACGCGGACGATCACGGCGACCGTCCCGGCCCTCCCGCAGGCCGTCGCGACCGACGCGTACCTGTTCGCCTACTTCGAGGGCGAGAGCACGGACGACGGCGAGTCGATCTACCTCGGCGCGAGCCAGGGCGACGACCCGACCAAGTGGGACGACCTCAACGACGCTGAGCCGGTCCTGACCTCGGAGTACGGCGAGCGCGGCCTGCGTGACCCGTTCATCATCCGCTCGCCCGAGGGCGACAAGTTCTACATGATCGCCACGGACCTCAAGATCTACCCGGGCGGCAGCTTCAGCCGCGCGCAGCAGTCGGGCTCGACGTACATCGAGGTGTGGGAGTCGACCGACCTGGTGACCTGGTCCGACCAGCGCCACGTGAAGGTCTCGACCGACTTCGCGGGCAACACCTGGGCGCCCGAGGCGTACTACGACGAGGACCTCGGCGCGTACGTCGTGTACTGGGCGTCCAACCTCTACCCGACGACCACGGTCGCGGGCCGCAGCTACACCTCGACGTACAACCGCATGATGTACGCGACCACGCGCGACTTCGTGACGTTCAGCGAGGCGCAGCCGTGGATGGACGTCAAGCGCGGCACGGGCCTCGGCATGATCGACGCGACGATCGTCAAGGACGGCTCGACGTACTACCGGTTCGTCAAGGACGAGGCCTCCATGACGGTCCGCCAGGAGAAGTCGACCGACCTGCTCGCGACGGTCACGGGCGCCCTGCCGACGACGACCTCGTCGCCCGGCTGGCAGCTCGTCAAGGAGCGCATCGGCGTCGGCCAGCCCAACCCGTGGGGTGGCACGTTCACGAGCGGTGAGGGCCCGACGGCGTTCAAGGCCAACGGCGACAACGACTCCTGGTACCTGTTCATCGACCAGCCGAGCTACCACGGCGGCCGCGGCTACATGGCGTTCACGACGACCGACATCGCCGCGGGCACGTGGACCGCGCTGCCCACCGCGCAGCTGCCCTCGAGCCCGCGGCACGGCACGGTCCTGCCGATCACGCAGGCCGAGCTCGACACGGTCCGCGCGGCGTACCAGCCCGACCTCCTGGTCGAGTCGGTCGACGAGCAGGTCGTGACGACGGACCCGGGCGTCGCCCCGGTGCTCCCGGCGAAGGCCACGGCCCACTACGCCGACGGCTCGTCGCGTCAGGTCGCGGTCACGTGGGACGCGATCGACCCGGCGTCGTACGCGGTGCCCGGCGAGTTCACGGTCGCGGGCCGGCTCGCGGGCGGCGTGGCGGTGCGCGCCTCGCTCACGGTCCGGGTCACCGACGAGGGCGACCCGGTCGTGACGCTCACGCCCGGCCTCGCCGCGGACGGCTCGGCCGGCTGGTGGCGTTCGCCGTCGGTCCCGGTGACCGCCTCGGCGACGGACGTGGCCGGGATCCGGTCGGTCGAGGTGAAGGTCGACGACGACCCCTGGGTCAGCTCGGCGAGCAGCTCGATCACGACGACGGTCACGGGTGAGGGCCGGCACGTGGTGCAGGCCCGCGCGACGGACGGCTCGGGCCGCACGTCGGCGGTTCCCGCGTCGCTCGAGGTCGGCATCGACACCGTCGCCCCGGTCTCGCGCGCGACGTTCACCGCCGCGACCCGCACGGTCGCCATGAGCACGGCGGACGACACCTCGGGTGTCGCGCGCACCGAGTACCGCGTGGGCTCGGGGTCGTGGAAGGAGTGGACGGGCTCCCTCGCGATCGGCGCGTACGCGACGACCGTGCAGTACCGCTCGGTCGACGTCGCGGGCAACACCGAGGTCGTGAACTCCCTCGCGGTGCCCGCGCCCGGCAAGGTCGCGGCAGCGACGCGCACGTACGCCGACGCGGCCTCGGCCAAGCTCGGCACCACGATGCGGGTCAACGTCGAGGTGACGGCCACGGCGGCGACGCCGACCGGCACCGTGCGCATCCTCAAGGGCGGCGCCAAGGTCGGCTCGGGGACCCTGTCGCGAGGCAAGGCGACGGTCGCCGTGCAGAACCTCGGCGTCGGCACGCACCGGCTCACCGTGGTGTACGACGGGACGAGCGCGTACGCGGCGTCCCAGACCACGCTCACCGTGAAGGTCACGCGGGCGTCGTCGACGACGAAGGCGACGGTCACGTCGGTCACCTCGAAGACCGCCGCGAAGGTGACGGTCAAGGTGACCTCGGCGGTGAAGGCCACCGGCAAGGTCACGGTCACCGTGACCTCCGGCGGCAAGCCGGTGGCGACCCGCACGGGCACGCTGCGCAACGGCGCGGTCGTCGTGACGCTGCCGAAGCTGGCCAAGGGCACGTACTCGGTCAAGGCCCGCTACGCGGGCTCGAGCACGGTCCTGCCGTCGACCGGGGCGACCCGGCTCGTCGTGAAGGCCGCGACGGCGAGGTCGGCGGCCTGGGTCTAGGACCCGGTCCGCAGCCGTCAGCCGGCTGTCGTCGCGCACGGGCCGCGCCCGGTCAGGTGGAACCCACCGGCCGGGCGCGGCCCGTCGCGTGAGCGGGCCGAACGGGGCGCCCGCCGGCGGGGGAGTTGGTTGGATGGGGCGCATGCTCGTCCACCTGCGCGCCTCGGGCGTGAGCCTGCTCCTGGAGTCCGACGACCGCCTGCCGCGCGTCCTGCACTGGGGGAGCGACCTCGGCGCGGGGTTCGGCGACGCCGCCCTCGCCGCGCTCGCGGTCGCGTCCGTCCGGCCGCACGCGGGCACGCAGACCGACGCCCCCGTGCCGCCGTCGTTGCTGCCCGGCCAGGCCGAGGCGTGGCTCGGGACCCCGGGCGTCGCGGGCCATCGGGACGGCCAGGCGTGGTCGCCCTCGTTCGCCGTGGGCTCGACGGACGTCGTCGACACCCCCGGCGCGGGCGGTGCGCTGCGCGTCACGGCGTCCGACGAGACCGCGCGCCTGGGCCTCGAGCTCACGATCGAGCTCACCCCGCAGGGCGTGGTCCGCACGCGCGCGACCCTCACCAACGAGGGCGGCTCGACCTACACCCTCGACTCGCTCCTGCCCGCGCTGCCGGTGCCCTCGCACGCGAGCGAGATCCACGACCTCGCCGGGCGCTGGTCCCAGGAGCGCACGCCGCAGCGCCACGCCTTCACGGTCGGCACGCACGTGCGCGAGGGTCGGCGCGGTCGCACGGGAGCCGACGCGACGCTCGTCCTGATCGCGGCTGAGCCCGGCACGGGGTTCCGCCGCGGCGAGGCGTGGGGCGTGCACGTCGCGTGGTCCGGCAACCACCGCACGCAGGCCGAGCTCATGCCCGACGGCACGCGCGTGCTCGCAGGTGGCGAGCTGCTGCTGCCCGGCGAGGTCCGCCTCGCGCCGGGCGCCTCGTACTCGTCGCCCTGGCTGTACGGCTCGTACGGCGACGGGCTCGACGCGCTCGCGGGCCGGTTCCACGCGCTGCTGCGCGCGCGCCCGCAGCACCCCCGCACGCCGCGTCCCGTCACGCTCAACGTGTGGGAGGCCGTCTACTTCGACCACTCGCTGCCCCGCCTGCTCGAGCTCGCGGACCTCGCGGCGTCGCTCGGCGTCGAGCGGTACGTGCTCGACGACGGCTGGTTCCGCGGGCGCCGCGACGACCGCGCGGGCCTGGGCGACTGGTTCGTCGACGAGGACGTGTGGCCCGACGGGCTCGAGCCGCTGGTCGAGCACGTGCACGGCCTCGGGATGCAGTTCGGCCTGTGGTTCGAGCCCGAGATGGTCAACCCGGACTCCGACCTCGCCCGCGCCCACCCCGACTGGATCCTGCAGGTCCCCGGACGTCAGCCGCCGTTGCAGCGACACCAGCAGGTGCTCGACCTCGCGCGCCCCGAGGTCGCCGCCTACCTGCGCGCACGCGTCGTCTCGCTCGTGCGCGAGCTCGGCGTCGACTACGTGAAGTGGGACCACAACCGCGACCTGGTCGAGGCCGGTGGCGTGGACGGCGCGCCCGGCGTCCACGCGCAGACGACGGCCGTGTACGCGCTGCTCGACGCGATCCGCGCCGACTGCCCCGGCCTGGAGATCGAGTCGTGCTCGTCGGGCGGCGCGCGCGTCGACCTGGCCGTCCTCGAGCGCACCGACCGGGTCTGGGCCTCGGACTGCCTCGACGCGCGCGAGCGCCAGGAGATCCAGCGGTGGACCGCCCAGCTCCTGCCGCCCGAGCTCGTCGGCTCGCACGTGGGCGCGGGCCGGGCGCACACCACGGGCCGGGTCCTCGACCTGTCATTCCGCGCGGTGACCGCGTTGCTGGGGTCGTTCGGCATCGAGTGGGACCTCACGCAGGCGTCCGACGACGAGCGCGCCGAGCTGGCCGCGTGGATCGCCCTGTACCAGGCCGAGCGAGGGCTCCTGCACACCGGCCGGACCGTGCGCGACGACCTGCCCGCCGCCGGGCAGTGGCTGCACGGCGTCGTCGCGCAGGACCGCTCCCGCGCGGTGTTCGCGCTCGTGCAGCGCGAGCGTCCCGCGACGTGGCCGCCCGGCCGGGTGCGGCTGCCGGGCCTGGACCCGGACGCGATGTACGACGTGGTGCCGCACGGTCCGTCGAGCGTGCGCAACGGCTGGGACCGTCCCGGCTGGTGGGAGCGCCCGCTGCGCCTGACCGGCCTCGTGCTGGCCACCGTCGGCGTCCAGTCCCCGGCCCTCGAGGTGGACCACGCCGCGCTGCTCCTCGCCACGCGCGTCTGAGCGTGGCCCCGCGCGTGGCGTGGGGGCGGGCAGTCAGCTGGTCGGCACCTCGTTGTGCCAACCAGCTGACATCAGGCGCGCGTCAGCGGGTGGCGTCCAGACGCGCGAGCTCGGTGGCCACGTCGTACGAGGGGTCGGGCCAGTCCAGGTCGAGGTCGAGCAGCGCGCGCAGGAGCAGCGCGCTGGTCGCGAGCCGCGCGTACCACTTGCGGTCCGCGGGCACGACGTACCAGGGCGCGACGTCGAACGACGAGCGGGCGAGCACCTCGTCGTACGCGGCCTCGTACGCGGGGCGGGCCAGGCGCACGTCGACGTCGTTCGGGGAGTACTTCCAGTGCTTGTCCGGGCGCTCGAGCCGCTCGCGCAGGCGCAGGTACTGCTCGTCGCGCGAGACCCACAGCGCGACCTTGACGACGGTCGTGCCGCCCGCGACCAGCTCGCGCTCGAACTGCTCGATCGCCGCGAACCGCGCCGTGAGCTCGTCGGCGTCGGCCGTCCCGGTGGCGTGCGGGACCAGGATGTCCTCGTAGTGCGAGCGGTCGAACAGCCCGATCCGGCCCGCGGGCGGCAGCGCCTTGCGGATGCGCCACAGGAAGTCGTGCTCGAGCTCCTCGGGCGTGGGCCGGCCGAACGCCTTGAGGGCGACGCCCTGCGGGTCGACGAGGCCGAGCACGTGCCGCGCGATCCCGCCCTTGCCGGCGGTGTCGAGGCCCTGCAGGACGAGCAGCACCGAGCGGTCGCCGCCTGAGCGGCCGTGCGCGTACAGGCGCTCCTGCAGCTCCGACATCCGCTCGCCGATGGTGCCGAGGAGCTTCTCGCCGGTCTTCCGCCCGTCGTCGAACGACGGGGTCGAGGCCGCGTCGAGGTCGGTGATCCGGACGCCCGGAGCGGCCTCGAGGCTCCGCGCGACGTCGTCGAGCCGTGCCCGCACCTCGTCGGCGGACGGCTTCTTCGCCATCGCGCACCTCCGCTCCTGCTCGGCAGCCCGGCTCGCACCGGACGTGCTCGCGCGACCGGGACCCGGCCGCGACCAGCGATGCTATCGGCGCGCGGTGCCCGGCGGTACCCCCGATCAGGGGCGCGCGGCGAACCGTTCGAGCAGGTCGGCGTGGCCCGAGACGATGATGATGTCGTTCTGCGAGATCCGCGTCTCAGGGGTGGCGTACTGGAAGTCCAGCCCGGGCGACTTCACGCCGACGATCGTCACCCCGTAACGCTCGCGGATCTTGCTCTGCGCGAGCGTGAACCCCTGCGTCTCCTTCGGCGGGCGCATCTTGACGACCGTGAAGCCGTCCTCGACCTCGATGTAGTCGAGCAGCTTGCCCGAGACGAGGTGCGCGACGCGCGAGCCCGCGTCCGCCTCGGGCAGCACCACGTGGTGCGCGCCGATGCGCTGCAGGATCCGGGCGTGCTCGTTCGAGACGGCCTTCGCCCAGATCTGCGGGATGCCGATGTCGACGAGGTTGCCCGTGATGAGCACCGAGGCCTCGAGGTAGGAGCCGACGCCGACGACCGCGACGGGGAAGTCGCGCGCGCCCACCTGCTCGAGCGCCTCGGGGTTGGCCGCGTCGGCCTCGACGAGCGCGATGCGCCCGGCCCACTGCGCGACCAGCTCGGGGGAGCGCTCGACCGCGAGCACGTCCTGGCCGAGCCGGTCGAGCGTCGCGGCGATCGCCGAGCCGAACCGGCCGAGCCCGATCACCAGGACGCCGGAGTCCTTCTTGGGCGTGCGGGGCGCGTTCTGCATGCTGGAACGCGCGTCGCGCATGGTCTCAGCCAATGATCGGCCTCTCTTCCGGTAGCCGGATCACCCGACGACGGTTGCGCAGCGCGAGCGCGGCCGCAAGCGTCATCGTGCCGGTCCGGCCGATGAACATCAGGACGGTGAGCACGTACTTGGCCCCGTCGGGCAGCGTCGGCGTGATGCCGGTGCTCAGCCCGCACGTGGCGAACGCGGAGATGACCTCGAACAGGATCGTGTCGAGCCGCTCGCCGGTCATCGCGAGCAGCAGGAGCGAGGCGATGAGCACGAACGTCGCGGAGATGAGGGAGACCGCGATCGCGACCTGCAGCGCGTCGCGCGGGATGCGCCGGCCGTACGCCTCGACGTCGCGGTCGCCGCGCGCCTCGGCGACGATCGCGAGCAGCATGACGGCGAGCGTCGTGACCTTGATGCCGCCCGCGGTCGAGGCCGAGCCACCGCCGACGAACATGAGCGCGTCGGTCAGGAGCCACGTGGACTCGTGCATCTGGCCCACGTCGACGGTCGAGAAGCCCGCCGAGCGTGGCATGACGCCCGCGAACAGCGACGCGAGCGCGGTGCCCGAGGCGTCGAGGTCGCGGAACGTGTTCGGGTTGGTCCACTCGAACGCGGCGACCAGGACCGCGCCCGCGACGACGAGCGCGGAGCTCGTCGTGATGGTCAGCTTGGCGTGCAGGCTCCACCGGCGCGGCTCGCGCAGGTGCTGCGCGACGTTGAGGATGACCGGGAAGCCGAGCGACCCGATGAACACGCCGACGATGATCGGCAGCAGCACCCACCAGTCGGAGATGAACGGCGCGAGCCCCTCGGGCGTCGGCACGAACCCGGCGTTGTTGAACGACGAGACGCCGTAGAACGTCGCGTGCCACGCGGCGGTGCCCCACGACTCGTCGTACATGTGGAAGCGGGGGAGCAGGACGAGCGCGATCGCGACCTCGAGGATCGTCGACGTCACGATGACCGTGCGCACGAGCGAGCCGACCTCGCCCAGCCGCGTGAACTTGGTCTCGGACGAGACGAGCAGCCGCTGCGTCAGACCGATGCGGCGCGAGACCGCCATGCCCAGCAGCGACGCGAGCGTCATGACGCCCAGGCCGCCGATCTTGATCGCGACGAGGATCACGACGAGGCCCCACGTCGACCAGTACTCGCCCGTCGGGACGACGACGAGCCCGGTGACGGTGCTCGCGGACGTCGCGGTGAACAGCGCGTCCACGAACGGCGCGCGGGACCCGTGCGCGGTGGCCCAGGGCGCCGAGAGCAGCACGGTGACCAGGGCGATCACGGCGGCGAACACCCCGAGCGCGAGCCGTGCCGGGGACTGCCGGGCCGAGCGGTCGACGATCTCCCGCGCCCGCCAGAGCACACCGGGACCCGTGCGCGCCATGCCCGCCACGCTCCCCTCGTGCCCAGCGACCTCGCCCGTGACCGGCCCGTGCGCCGGAAGGGCTCCGTCGAGATCGACGCCGTCCCTGCCCGGGCCGGGTGGTCCGCGGACGTGCATCGCACACTCTGGCACGACACGCCGCATGAGGTCGCGCTCGTCCCGGCACGTCGCGACGAGACGCACGACGAGACGCACGACGAGACGCACGACGAGACGCGCCGCGTGGCGTTCGACAGCGTGCCCCGGGGATGTTTGGGTGAGGGCATGACGCAGCGGGCACGCGTGGAGTGGGCGCCCGAGATGCTGCGCTACGACTTCGGCACCGGGCACCCCATGGCGCCCGATCGCCTCGCGCTCACGATCGGTCTCGCGGACGCGCTCGGCCTGCTCGAGCACGTCGACCTGGTGCGTGCCGGCATCGCCGACGACGCGCTGCTCACCAGCGTGCACGAGCCCGCGTACGTGGCGGCGGTGCGCCGCGCGGCCGACGAGGGCGTGCGCGACGAGGCCCGCGGCCTCGGGACGGCCGACGACCCGCTGTTCCCGAGCATGCACGAGGCGTCCGCGCGCGTGGTCCAGGGCACGGTCGACGCGGCGCTCGCGGTGTGGCGCGGCGAGTGCGAGCACGCCGTGAACATCACCGGCGGTATGCACCACGCGATGCCGGGCGCTGCGTCGGGCTTCTGCGTCTACAACGACGTCGCTGTCGCGATCCACGCGCTGCTCGCCCAGGGGGCCGAGCGGGTCGCGTACGTCGACCTCGACGCGCACCACGGCGACGGCGTCCAGGCGGTCTTCTGGGACGACCCGCGGGTCCTGACCGTCTCGGTCCACGAGTCGGGTCGCGCGCTGTTCCCGGGGACGGGGGACCCCCACGAGACCGGTGGCTCCGCGGCGCCCGGTTCCGCCGTGAACCTGCCGCTGCCGTCGGGGGCCGGCGACGTCGGCTGGCTGCGCGCGGTCGACGCCGTGGTGCCCGCCGTGCTGCGGGCGTTCGAGCCGCAGGTGCTCGTCACGCAGCACGGCTGCGACGCGCACGGCCTCGACCCGCTGAGCAACCTGCGGGTCTCGGTCGACGCGCAGCGGATGGCCGCGCAGCGGCTGCACGAGCTCGCGCACGAGCTCACGGGCGGACGCTGGCTCGCGACGGGCGGCGGCGGCTACGCGATCATCGACGTGGTGCCGCGCGCGTGGACGCACCTGATCGCGGTCGCCGCGCACCGGCCGATCGACCCCGCCACCCCCGTGCCCGAGGCGTGGCGTGAGCGCGTCGCCGCGGAGTACGGCCGCGAGGGGCCGCGCCTGATGACGGACGGCGCGACGCCGACGTTCCGATCGTGGGGCTCGGGCTTCGACCCGTCCGACGACGTCGACCGGGCGATCCGTGCGACGCGGGCGATGAGCTTCCCGCTGCTGGGCCTCGACGTCGACCACGACTGAGCGCGCGCGCCGTCGCACGTTCGGCTGTCACTCTCGTCACCCCTTTCACTCGTGTCCCACGCGCCACTAGGGTTGGCCCCAGTCACCCCGAGGACGGGGTGGCGACGGGCACGAGCGGACCGCCAGCGGACCGTGGGACGAGCGTCGCGAGGCGCTCCAGGAGGATGACCGCAGAGATGAGCGACCAGCCGGGCCGCGTGCGCTACCTGACGGTGGTGGAGGTCGCCGACGTCATGCGCGTCTCCAAGATGACGGTGTACCGCCTGCTGCACTCGGGCGAGCTGCCCGGCGTGCGGGTGGGACGGTCGTTCCGCGTGCCGCAGGACGCCCTCGACGCCTACCTGCGGTCGTCGATGTCGACGATCGCACCCGAGCAGGACACCGAGCGCCGCACGTCCTGACGGCCGTGCCGACGCCTACGTGACGGGTGTCAGGGCGGGCATCGGGACGATCGCTGCCGGCCCGCGTCGCGGGCATGCCCCGCGATCGCGTAAGGTAGGCGCTCGGACTTTCCTCTGCGTGGACAGTTGATGCGTGCAAGCGCGCGACCGAGGCCCTCACGGGTGACCACGTGCCGATCGACCAGCACCGGTCCGCCTCCGCGGGCCACACCCGGAAGCGAGAGTGGACCCATGGGCTCCGTCATCAAGAAGCGCCGCAAGCGGATGGCCAAGAAGAAGCACCGCAAGCTGCTGCGCAAGACGCGTCACCAGCGTCGCAACAAGAAGTGACCTCGCGCTGCCCCGGCAGCGCGTGACAGAAGGGCTCGGCCGACCACGGCCGGGCCCTTCTGCGCATCCGGACCGTTCTGCGCATCCGGACCTTGGCGGCGCATCCGGGCGTTCTGCGCGCCGGGCGTGGCTTTTCTCGCGAGTTTCTACAACGATGGAGAAGCCGGGCCGACCCCGCCCCGTCGGGACCGCGTCGCGTCACGTCACTGCCGTCGTGACGGTCCGGTCCCACGACACCCGTTCGCCGTCCCAGAAGGTCCTCGCATGATCCCCGTGAGCATCACCCTCGACCCTGCGTTCCGTGTGGGCCCCGTACGACGTCGCACGTTCGGCTCGTTCGTCGAGCACCTCGGCCGCTGCGTCTACACCGGTATCCACGACCCGGCGCACCCGACGGCCGACGCCGACGGCTTCCGCAAGGACGTCATCGAGCTCACGCGCGAGCTCGGGGTGAGCACCGTGCGCTACCCGGGTGGCAACTTCGTCTCGGGCTACCGCTGGGAGGACGGCGTCGGTCCGGTCGAGCAGCGGCCGCGTCGGCTGGACCTCGCATGGCACTCGACCGACCCGAACACCGTCGGCGTCGACGAGTTCATGCGCTGGACCAAGGCGGCCGAGGTCGAGCCGATGATGGCGGTCAACCTCGGCACGCGCGGCGTGCAGGAGGCGCTCGACCTGCTCGAGTACTGCAACGTCAAGGGCGGGACGCGGCTGTCGGACCAGCGCCGCGCGAACGGCTCGCCCGAGCCGCACGACATCCGGATGTGGTGCCTGGGCAACGAGATGGACGGCCCCTGGCAGATCGGGCACAAGACCGCCCACGAGTACGGGCGCCTGGCCGCCGAGACCGCCCGCGCGATGCGGATGGTCCAGCCGGACCTCGAGCTCGTCGCGTGCGGCTCGTCGGGCGTGGGGATCCCGACGTTCGGCGAGTGGGAGCGGGTCGTGCTGTCCGAGGCGTACGAGCACGTCGACCTGATCTCGGCGCACGCGTACTACTGGGAGGAGGACGGCGACCTCGGGTCGTTCCTGGCCTCCGCGGTCGACATGGACCACTTCATCGACTCGGTCTCGGCGACCGCCGACGCCGTGCGGGCGCACAAGAAGCTGTCCAAGCGCATCCACATCTCGTTCGACGAGTGGAACGTCTGGTACCAGCACCGCGCCGAGTCCCAGCCGCCGGTGGGCGATGACTGGCCGGTCGCCCCCGTGCTGCTCGAGGACACGTACAACGTCGCGGACGCGGTCGTCGTCGGGAACCTGCTCATCAGCCTGCTGCGGCACACCGACCGCGTGCACGCCGCGTCGCTCGCGCAGCTCGTCAACGTGATCGCGCCGATCATGACCGAGCCCGGTGGCCGGTCCTGGAAGCAGACGATCTTCCACCCGTTCGCCCAGGCGTCGCGGTTCGCGCGCGGCGACGTGTTGCGCGTCGCGCTCGACGTCGCGACGTACGAGACCGCCAAGTTCGGCGACGCCGCGCTCGCGGACGCGGTCGCGACCTACGACGCCGAGACGGGCGACGTCGCCCTCTTCGCGGTGAACCGGTCGACGACCCAGCCCGCGCTGCTCGACGTGGACCTGCGCTCGATCCCGGGCCTGCGGCTCGTCGACGCGAGCACGCTGGCCAACCCGGACCACACCTGGCAGGCGACCGCGGCCGACGACACGTCTGTCGCGCCGCGCGCCAACGCGACTGCTCAGGTCGCGGACGGGCGCCTGCGCGTCGAGGTGCCGCCGGTGTCGTGGAACGTGGTGCGCCTGCGCACGGGGGAGTGACAGCCCGCGGCCGTCACAGGACGCGGGTCACAGGACGCGCTCGAGGACGTAGTCGTCCTCGATGCGCGACCCGACCCGGAAGTGCTTGGTGCCCACGCGCCGGAAGCCGTGCCGGTGGTAGAAGCGCTGCGCGCGCTCGTTGAGCTGGTTCACGCCCAGCCAGCAGCCGACGGCCCGGCGGTCGCGCGCGTCGTCGAGGGACGCGCCCATGAGCAGGTCCGCGACCCCGGCGCCGTGCCGCTGCGGGCGCACGTAGCACTTCGAGAGCTCGACGGTGGGCCACAGCGACAGCGCCGACCGCACGTCGGTGTCCGCGGGCATGCCCGAGACGAGCATCGCGTACCCCTCGAGCTGCTCGCTCTCGTCGTCCTGCGCGACCAGGACCGTCCGCCGGCCGTCGGTGAGGTAGCCCTCGAACGAGGACTGCGACAGCACGGTCTCGACGAACACGCGCTGGTCCTCGGGGGTCGAGCCGGGCGGGCACGCCAGGGGGAACGTCAGGGCGGCGAGCTCCGCCAGGGCGGCGGCGTCGTCGCGTCGAGCGGGGCGGACGAGAACGGTCACGACGAACCACACTAGGCGCCCTCGTGCCGCAGATCGGGCCCTGACCAGGGCGCTGGCACCCAGGTGCGGCGACGAGTTCGGCGTCTGCGGTGCGGCGATCAGCGGTCGGTGCGCGCGGTGAGGGCGCGGCGCGCCGCCCGGGCGGTCACGGCGAGCGCCCAGGCCGTGCCGGCGTAGGTCGCCGCACGCGCGCCGCGCCGCACGCGGTGCCGCGCGGGCCGGAAGTCGCGCATGGGCCAGCCGAGCTCGGTTGCGCGGCGGCGCAGCCGGCGGTCCGGGTTGATCGCGCACGGGTGCCCCACGGTGCTCAGGAGCGGCACGTCGTTGGTCGAGTCGCCGTACGCGAACGACTGCGCGAGGTCTAGGCCCGCGCGGTCGGCGAGCTCGCGCACGGCGCGCGCCTTGGCCTCGCCGTGCAGCAGGTCCCCGACCAGGCGTCCGGTGTAGAAGCCGTCGACCTCGTCCGCGACGGTGCACAACGCGCCCGTCGCGCCCAGCCGCCGCGCGAGCAGCTCGGCGATCTCCCGCGGCGAGGCGGTCACGAACCAGACCGGGACGCCCGCCGCGCGGTGCGCGTCGAGCAGGGCCCGCGTGCCGGGGTAGATGCGCAGGTGCAGCACCTCGTCGTACACGTCCTCGGCGATCGCCGTGACCTCGGCGACCGAGTGGCCGCGCATGATCGTCAGCGCCTCACCGCGGAGGCGGTCGATCTGGCGGCGGTTCTCTCCGAGCATCCGGTACCGCAGCTGGTGACCGGCGAACCGCACGAGGTCCCACGGCCGGAAGAACCCGCGCCGGTACAGGCCCACGGCCAGGTGGAACGCGCTCGCGCCGCGCACGATCGTGTTGTCGACGTCGAAGAACGCGGCCGGCCGGGGCGTGCTCGCGGCGTCGGCGACGGGGTCGTCGGCGCTGGACGCACCACGCGGCTCGGACACCCGGTCACTGTAACGAGCGCGCGGGCCCACAACGATCCGGGGCCGGGCCGGTGCGTACGGGCAGGCGGGTGCCGCTCGTCGCCCCACGCGGGGCCCCGGCGGGTCTAGTGTCGGCACGTGCACGACGAGCCGACGACCGCCCCCCGTGTGGTGCTCTTCTCTCGCGACGGCTGCCACCTGTGCGCCGACGCACGCGCGCTCGTCGCGGCGGAGGCGGCGCTCGCGGGCACGACGTGGCGCGAGGTCGACGTGGACCGCGACACCGAGCCCGGCCGCGACCTCGGCGAGCTGAGCGAGCTGGTCCCCGTGGTCGAGGTGGACGGCGTCCGGCAGGGCTACTGGCGGATCGAGTCGGCGCGGCTGCGGCGCGCGCTGGCCGCGCGCTGAGCCCGGTCCGGAGCGCGTGACCCGATGAGCACGGCCCAGGTCCCCGGCGCCACCGTGGCGCGCCTGCCCGGGTACCTGCACGCGCTCGAGGCCGTGCGCGGGACGGGGGTCGTGACCTCGGAGGAGCTCGCGCGCGCCGCGGGCGTCAGCCCGGCCCAGCTGCGCAAGGACCTGTCGTTCCTGGGCTCGTACGGCCGACGAGGCGTGGGGTACGACGTCGCGCACCTCGAGCGGCAGATCGGTGCGGTGCTCGGCGTGCAGACGCGGCGCACGGTCGTGATCGTCGGGATCGGGTACTTGGGTCACGCGCTCGCGAGCTACGGCGGGTTCGCCGAGCGGGGGTTCGACGTCGCGGCGCTCGTCGACGCGGACCCGCAGGTCGTCGGGACGCGCGTGGCCGGGCTCGTGGTCGAGCCGGTCGACGCGCTCGCACAGGTCGTGGCGCGCACGGGCGCGACGGTCGGGGTGATCGCCGTGCCGGCGCCGTACGCGCAGGACGTGTGCGACGGGCTCGTCGGGGCGGGTGTGACGGGCTTGCTGACGTTCGCCCCGCGCGCCCTGCGCGTGCCGGACGGCGTGACGGTGCGCGCGGTCGACGTCGCGAGCGAGCTGCAGATCCTCGCGTTCCACGACGCGCGCCGGCACGAGGGCGTCTGACCACGACGAAGGGCGGGCCCGCGCGCGTGTGCGACGGACCCGCCCTGCGGCGGTGCGGACTCGCTCAGAGGCGAGCCGACGCGAGGCTCAGGCCTGCTTGATGGCCGAGACGTCGAGCGTGATGGTGACCTTGTCCGAGACGAGGACGCCGCCGGCCTCGAGGGCCGCGTTCCAGGTGAGGTCGAAGTCCTTGCGCGAGATCGTCACGGACGCCTCGAACCCGGCGCGCGTGTTGCCGAACGGGTCGACCGCCGAGCCGTTGAACTCGGTGGCGAGCTCGACGGGGCGCGTGACGCCGTGGATCGTGAGGTCACCGGCGATGACGTAGTCGCCGCCCTCGGCGCGGATCGCGGTCGAGGCGAACGTCCACTGGCCGAACTTCTCCACGTCGAAGAAGTCGCCGCTCTTGAGGTGGCCGTCGCGGTTCGCGTCGCCGGTCGAGACCGTCGACGGGTCGAGCGTCGCCGTGACGGCGGTCGAGGCGAGGTCCTCGCCGACCGTGATCGCGCCGTCGGTGACCGCGACGGTGCCGCGGACCTTGGAGATGCCGGCGTGGCGGACCGTGAAGGCCGCCTCGGTGTGCGACGGGTCGATGGCCCAGGTGCCGGTGGTGAGGCCGGTGGGGAGGGTGCTGGTGGCGGTGCTCATGGGGTGCTCCTCGTCGTGGGGGTCGCGTCGCTCGTGGTGCTCGGGGCTGCGGCTCTCGGGTCGATCGTTGAAGTCTCAACAACCTGTTAGTTCAAAGTTGTACTACAGTGGTGGGTGGAGCGCAAGCCGACGTGTCGCGCGTCACAGCCCCGCTCACGACGCTCGACCGGCCCATCCCCCGCGCCGTCGACCCCCCGCGCGGCCTGCGCTCGACCGAGAGAGGTGACCCGTGACCGCCCCGACCACCGTCGAGCGCGCGCCCGACGCTCCCGACGCGCCCCCGCAGGCTCCCGTGCGCTGGCTCAGCGCCGACGAGCAGCTGTCCTGGCGTGCGTTCCGCACGGCGACCGCGATGCTCTCCGACGTGCTCGCGCACGAGCTCGAGAAGGACTCCGGACTGTCCGTCCACGAGTACGAGGTCCTGGTCCGGCTCTCGGAGGCGCCCGGCAGGACCATGCGGATGTCCGAGATCGCGACGGGCCTCGCGCACTCGCGCAGCCGGCTCACCCACACCGTCCGGCGCATGGAGGAGCAGGGCCTCGTCGAGCGGCAGCAGTGCCCCTCCGACGCGCGAGGCGTCGACTGCACCATGACCGAGCTGGGCTGGCGCCGGCTCGTCGACGCCGCGCCCGGCCATGTGCGGTCCGTGCGCGCGCACCTCGTCGACGTCCTGACGCCCGCGCAGTTCGCCGCGCTCGGCGAGGCGATGGAGGCCGTGCGCGTCCACCTCACCGGTGGTGCGTGTCACCCCGCGTGAGCCGGGACGGGGCCCCGAGCACACGGGTGCGTGAGGGACACTGACTGCCATGGTCGCGACCACCGTCCACCTGATGCGTCATGGCGAGGTGCACAACCCCGAGGGTGTGCTCTACGGCCGTCTGCCCGGCTACCGCCTGTCCGAACGCGGCCGCGCGATGGCGCGCATCGTCGCGGTGCACCTGTCGGGCCGTGAGTACGACGGCGCGTGGCTCAGCGAGCTCGGGCAGGACGACGAGGCCGCCGACACCGTCGCGCAGAGCGCGGGGAGCGGGCTGAGCGCGGGTCCGCGCCGCGACGTGGTCGCCGTGATCGCCTCGCCGCTCGAGCGCGCGCAGGAGACCGCGACGCCGATCGCCGCCGCGTTCGGCGTCGAGATCGGCACGGACGCGCGCCTGATCGAGGCCGCCAACCACTTCCAGGGCATGACGTTCGGCGTCGGCGACGGCTCGCTGCGCCACCCGCAGCACTGGCCCTACCTGCGCAACCCGTTCCGCCCGTCGTGGGGCGAGCCGTACCGCGAGCAAGCCGACCGCATGCTCGCGGCGGTCGACGACGCGCGCGCCGCTGCGCGCGGTCACGAGGTCGTGCTCGTCTCCCACCAGCTACCCGTGTGGATCACGCGGCTCGCGCTCGAGAACCGCCGCCTGTGGCACGACCCGCGCAAGCGGCAGTGCTCGCTGGCCTCGCTGACGAGCCTGCGCTACGAGGACGACGAGCTCGTCTCGATCACCTACACCGAACCCGCCGCGGCGCTGCTGCCGGGCGCCGCGACCGTGGCCGGGGCGTGACGTGAGCGCGTCGGAGGGCCGTCGTCCGCGCGCCCGCACCGGAGCGGCCCGTGCTGGAGCGACCCGTGCCGGAGCGACCCGTGCCGGAGCGACCCGTGCCGGAGCGACCCGTGCTGGAGCGACCCGTGCCGTGCGCCGGGTTCCGGTCCTGGCCGCCGTGCTGGCCACCGTGATGGCCACCGGGCTGGTCGGCGTGCTCGCGGGCTGCGGCTCGGCCGACGAGTCGGCGTCGAACGACGTCGTCGGGCAGAACTACCAGTCGGGCGACGGCTCGACGAAGACCTGGGCCGCGGGCGACCGCGAAGGGCCTGTGGCGCTCTCCGGCACCGACTACGAGGGCCAGGCGCAGGACGTCGCGGCGTGGCAGGGTGACGTCGTCGTCCTCAACACCTGGTACGCGGCCTGCCCGCCGTGCCGCGCGGAGGCACCCGACCTCGTCGCGCTCGCGAACGACTACGCCGCCCGTGGCGTGCACGTGCTCGGGCTGAACTCGCGCGACGAGGCCGGTGCGGCCGAGGCGTTCCAGCGCACGTTCGAGATCCCGTACCCGAGCATCGACGACCGCAGCGGCGCCGCCGTGGCGGCGCTGCAGGGCATCGTGCCGCTCAACGCCGTGCCCACCACGGTCGTGCTCGACCGCGACGGCAAGGTCGCCGCGCGCATCGTGGGCCTCGCGGACGGCTCGACGCTGCGCACCCTGGTCGACGACCTGCTCGACGAGTCGGTGGCGTCGTGACGATCGCCGCGCTCGCGGCGTCGGTCGGCGCCGGAGCCCTGGCCGTGCCCGTGGCCGCGCCGGTGCTGGCGGACGCGGGCGACGCGTTCGGTCGCGCCGCCTCCACCGGGTCGCTCGCGCTCGCGATCCCCGTCGCCGTGCTGGCCGGGCTTGTCTCGTTCGCGTCGCCGTGCGTGCTGCCGCTCGTGCCCGGCTACCTCGCGTTCCTGGGCGGGATGACCGGTGCCACCTCGGGCCGCACGGCCGTGGGCTCGGGCTCGGCGCCGGCGGTCGCGGGTGGCGTCGTGCGGGGCACGGTCCCCGGGCTGCCGACCGTCGGTGGGCCGTCCGGTGCGCGCGTCGCCGACGAGGGGCGGGCCGCCACGGCGACCGCGGCCGGGCGTGGTCGCGTGCTCGCCGGCGTCGGGCTCTTCGTCGCGGGGTTCTCGCTCGTCTTCGTCCTGTTCGGCGTGCTCGCAGGCACGCTCGGCGCGGCACTGGTGCAGTGGTCGGACACGCTGTCGCGGGTCCTCGGCGCCGTCGTGATCCTCATGGGCCTCGCGTTCGTGGGGTTCGTGCCGTTCCTGCAGCAGGACAAGCGGCTGCACCTCGCGCCGCGCGCCGGGCTGTGGGGCGCGCCGCTGCTCGGCGTGACGTTCGGGCTCGGCTGGACGCCGTGCATCGGCCCGACGCTCGCGGCGATCTACACGCTCTCGCTCGACCAGGCGTCCGCGGCCCGCGGCGCGCTCCTCGCGGTCGCCTTCTGCGTCGGCCTCGGGCTCCCGTTCCTCCTGGTGGCGCTCGGCGTCGAGCGGTCCGCGCGTGCCCTGGCGTTCCTGCGTCGGCACCGGCTCGCGATCATGCGGGTCGGCGGCGGCCTGCTCGTCGTCCTGGGCCTCGCGCTCGTCACCGGTGTCTGGTCGCAGTGGGCGCAATGGCTCCAGAACGTGTTCACCGACAGCTTCGTGCCGGTGGTGTGACGTGACCTCTTACCGCCCCGACGGTCTCGAGGACACGTTCTCGACGACCGACACGCGCGAGCCCGCAGGCGATGCCGCCCCCGCGGAGGCGCGCGACTCGGCGCCGCAGCTGCCCACGCTCGGGCTCGTCGGCTGGGCCCGCTGGGCCTGGCGTCAGCTCACGAGCATGCGCGTCGCGCTCCTGCTCCTCATGCTCCTGGCCGTGGCCGCCGTGCCCGGCACGATGTTCCCGCAGAACGCGCAGGACCCCGCCCGGGTCGCGGAGTACCTCGTCGACCACCCGACGACGGGGCCGTGGCTCGAGCGGCTCGGCCTGTTCGACGTGTACTCGTCGATCTGGTTCTCCGCGATCTACCTGATGCTGTTCATCTCGCTCGTCGGCTGCATCCTGCCCCGCACGCGCGCGCACCTCGCGGGGCTCCGCGGCCGGCCGCCGCGCACGCCGCGACGGCTCACCCGCTTCCCCGCGCAGGCCGACGCGACGAGCGACGCCACACCCGAGCAGGTCGTGCTCGCGGCGCGCGCCGTCCTGCGCCGCGGGCCGGCGTGGCTGCCGTTCGCCCGGTCCTACCGCGTCGACGTGCACGACGAGGGCCGCGGCACGTGGTCCGTCTCCGCGGAGCGCGGCTACCTGCGCGAGACCGGGAACCTGGTGTTCCACCTCGCGCTCGTCGGGCTGCTCGTCTCGGTCGCGGCCGGTCAGATGCTGCACTACCGCGGGCAGGCGATCATCCTGCAGGGCCGCGGCATGGCCAACGCGGTCAAGGAGTACGACACCTTCGAGAAGGGCTCGGCGTTCCGCGAGGACAGCCTGCAGCCCTTCACGGTCCGCCTCGACGACTTCACCGCACGGTTCGACGACGAGACGCTCGAGCCGCGCGACTTCGCCGCGTACGTCACGGTCACGGACCCCGACGGCACGGCGAACGCCGAGGTCATCAAGGTCAACCACCCGCTCGAGCGGGACGGCGGCAAGATCTACCTGCAGGGCAACGGCTACGCGCCCGAGCTGACGGTGCGCGACGCGTCCGGCGAGGTCGCGTTCGCCGGGGCCGTCCCCTTCCTCCCGCAGGACGAGGTCTACACGTCGCGCGGCGTCGTGAAGGTGCCCGACGTCTCGGGCGACCAGCCGCAGATCGGCCTCGTCGGCTACCTCCTGCCGACCGCGGTCGAGGTGGCCGACGGCCTGTACCGCTCGACTGACCCGCAGGCCGACGCTCCGCTGCTCGTGCTGTCCGTGTGGTCGGGCAACCTGGGTCTGGACACCGGGGTCCCGCAGAACGCCTACCAGCTCGACGAGGCCCGCATGACGCAGGCAGTCGACGACTCGGGCGCCGCGATCACGCTGTACCTGCGGCCGGGCGAGACCGTCGAGCTGCCCGACGGCCTGGGCTCCGTGACCTTCGGCTCGGTCTCGCGCTTCGTCGCGCTCGACCTGCGTCACGACCCCGCGCTGACGTACGTGCTGGTGTTCTCGCTCGCGGCGTTCGCGGGGCTGGCGGCCTCGCTGTTCGCGCCGCGTCGACGCCTGTGGATCCGCGCGAGCGCGGGCGACGACCCCGCCGGGGTCGACCTCGACGGGGAGTCGAGCGGGCCGCCCGACGACCGCAGGGCATCCGCGGCGCCTCGATCTACAGTGGTGACGGCCGCCGGGCTCGCCCGCGGCGACGACGTCGGGCTCCAGCCCGAGCTCGAACGTGTGCTCCTCGCGACGCTCGCGTCCGCCGGGGCCACGACGCAGACGCAGGACCGCACCGCGACCGGACGGACCGACCGAACGACGGACTCACGCGACGTCAGTGATGGGGAGATGGCATGAACACGGGTGACCTGAGCACGCTGCTGGTCTGGGCCGCAGCGACCGCCTTCACCATCGCGCTCGTCGCCTACACGATCGACCTGGCACGGCTCGCCGACAACGCGCAGCGCCGTCGGCCCGAGCTCGATGCCGAGGCGGGCGAGGACCGCGCGGGCGTGCCCGCGACCGTCGCGGTCGGGAGCGCGGGGGCCGCGTCCCCGGTCTCCCAGCACCTCGGGTCCGGCTCGGGCCCGGTGACCCGGTCGGCGAGCGCGTCGGCGATCGCCGGGTCGGCCGACGAGGCCGCGATCGGCCGCTCGCCGCGCGCCGAGGGCATCGCGCGGAGCACCACCTACCTGGGCTGCGTGCTGCTCTTCGCGGCGATCGTGCTGCGCGGCATCGCGGCCGGCCGGTGGCCGACAGCCAACATGTACGAGTTCACGCTCGTCGGCGTCTTCGTCGCGACCACCGTCCTCGCAGTCGTCCAGCGCCGTCGCGTGATCGCCTTCCTCGGCGTCGTCGTCATGGGCATCGCGGTCACCGCGCTCGTCGTCGCGATCGAGAGCTTCTTCGTCCGGGCCGACGCCGTGCGGCCCGCGCTGCAGAACTACTGGCTCGTGCTGCACGTCGGTGTCGCGATCATCGCGACCGGCATCTTCACGGTCGCGTTCGCCACGGCCGTCCTGCAGGTGCTGCGCTACGGCCGTGAGACCGGCCGCTCGCACCTCGACCACCCGTGGAAGTCCGCGGACGGCGTGCGCCAGTCGATCTCCGGCCTGGCCGTGACCGGCCCACGGTTGCGCTGGCTCGACCAGGTGCCCGACTCGCGCCGGCTCGAGGCGCTGTCCTTCCGGCTCAACGCGCTCGCCTTCGTGCTCTGGACGCTCACGCTCATCGGCGGGGCGATCTGGGCCGAGGACGCGTGGGGCCGCTACTGGAACTGGGACTCCAAGGAGGTCGGCACGTTCGTCGCATGGGTCGTCTACGCGGCCTACCTGCACGCGCGCACGACCCGCGGCTGGAGCGGCAGCAAGGCCGCCTACTTCGTGTTCGTCGGCTACGCGGTCGTGCTCGCGAACTTCACGGTCGTCAACCTCGTCATCCCGGGCCTGCACTCGTACGCCTTCTAGCCCGCCGCCCGACCCCCGGCCGGTGCTCACGGCGGACGGTCGGGGTGCTCGACGAGGTCGGAGGCGACGACGGCACCGTCTCGCGTCCGGACCGTGTACGAGACCTGGCGGATCGCGCCCGGCACTGCGCCGGGTGAGCGGCTGACCACCAGGTCGCGGCGGTGGACCTCGTGATGGTGGAAGCTGCACAGCAGCGCTCCGTTCTCCACCGACGTCTCGCCGCCGTCCCTGTCCCACCAGCGCACGTGGTGGACCTCGCACCACCGGGCGCGCGCGCCGCATCCCGCCCACACGCAGCCTCGATCACGGGCGATCACCGCCCGGCGGAGGTACCCGGAGTACAGACGCTGGCCGCGCCCCACGTCGACCGGCCGCCCGGCAGCGTCGACGACGACGCGCGTCAGCTCGCAGTCGCACAAGAGCCGGGCGACCTCGCTGACCGGGATGGGGGTGCCTTCCTCGTCGGCGGGTGGCGCGACCCCGCGTAGGCGCTCGGCGAGCACCTCCGCCGGGGCGACGTCGGCCGGACCGACCGCGGCCTCGCCCGTGCTCTGGGCGGGTGAACTGGAACCGCCCTGGTGCAGGCCGCGGGAGAGGGCGGTCCAGGTGTCCTCCGTGAGCACGACGGAGACGTGAGGAGCGACGGCCGCCGCGGAAGGGGAGCCGGGCGAGGACAGCGTGTGCTCCGCGATCGCGGCGAGCGCGTCTGCGCGGCGCTGCTCGACCGTGCGCTCGTCGTCCGTGGTCGGCCGTGGGCTCGCGGCCTCGAGCGCCAGGCGCAGGCGGTGACCCGCGCGCAGGTCGAGCAGGCCGCGCACCTGCGTCCCGCCCGGCGTGTCGGTCACGTGCAGGTGCCTGTGCTCGCGCTGGGCGGCGTGGTCCCGCTCCAGAGCCACGGGATCGACGGCGGCCGCCCACCGGTCGACGGCACGCGCGAAGTCGCGCCCGTCGAGCCGACGCCCGAGCGCCACGAGCGCCTGCTGCTCCTCGGGCTGGGCGAGCGCCGCGGCGACCGCCGGTGATGCCGTGGCGGCGGTGCGGGCCAGCACGTCGACGTGTCGCTGGGAGAGCGAACGACTCGCGAGCCCGTGCTCGACGGCCGGCATCGACGCGAGCACGTCGGCGGCGCGGACCTCCGCGGACGCGGCTGGCGCTCCGCCGCGCGTGACCCGGCCCCGCCACGAGGCGAAGTCGCGGTCCCCGCGCCCGGACCAGCTGCCGGCGCGCTGCTCGGCGTGCAGGAGGTGGGCTCGCGCGGCCGTCAGTGCGGCCACCGTGTCGTCGATCCCTGTGATCACCGACTGCCGGCGCGAGCTCGTCCACCTCGCGCCGTCACGTGCCGGGGCGAGCAGGGACCGCGCGAGGTCGACCAGCGAGGCGACCGCGCTCGTGACGTCGACGGTGTGCTCACGGGGTGCGGGAGAGGCGTGCGCCGTGGCAGCGGTGGCAGCCTCGGTCACCGTCGCCACGGGGGCATCGGAGGCGCAGAGCGTCGAACGCATGTACGAATCGTACCGAGATGCACCGACACGCCGGGCTGGTCGTCCACAGGGGGCGAGCGGCAGTGAGCGCCCGCTCGTGCGCGGGGTCAGCCGGTGGCGGGGCCCGTGGAGTCGCGGGGCTCGTCGTCGGTGCCGCGGGCCTCGCGGCGGCGGCGTTCCTGCTCGAGACGCCACAGGAACTCGGGGTCGTCGTCGGGCGCGACCGGACCGGTGGTCGCGTGCCCGGCGGCCTCCTGCGGACGCGCGTTGGCGCGCCGCGTCCGGCTCACGGCCAGCCACACGACCCCGCCGATGAGCGGGAACAGCACCACGAGCAGCACCCAGAGCGCGGGGTGCACGCCGAGTCGCTCGTCGTCCTCGCTGCGCACGATGTCGATCACGCAGTAGACGACCAGGCCGATCAGCAGCAACGTCCCCAGGTACCTCATCCCGGCAGGCTATCTGCTGCCGGGGGCGGCCGGGCCGCGGGTGTGGCCGAGATCGCCCCGGACGGGGCTGCGACTGGCCCGTGCGGGCACGCGGCCCGCCTACGCTGGGGGCGTGCCCGCCGTGATCTACACCGTCCTGCGCCTCGCGCTGTTCGCGGTCGCGACGACCGCGCTGTGGTTCATCGGGATGCGCTCGTGGCTCGCGCCGATCGGGGGGATGTTCGTCGCGTGGGCGCTGTCGTACGTGCTGCTCGCACGGCAGGGCCGCGCCGCCGCGGCGTGGGTCGAGCAGCGCTCGGCCGCGCGGGCCGGGACGCGTCGCCGCACCGCCGCCGACGAGGACGCGAGCTACGAGGACGCGATCGTCGACGCGGCCGCACCCCACGACGACCAGGCGCCGACCGACGAGCAGGCTGCCGACGAGCACACGCCCGCCGAGCGTGCTCCCGACGAGCAGGTGGCCGGGAGCGCGCGGGACGACGAGACCCGCGGCTGACGCGTCAGAACGACAGCCCGAGCCCCAGCAGCACGCCGAACGCGAGCTCGAGCATCCCCGTCCCGGCCAGCACGGGCACGAGCGCACGACCGTGCGCACCGAGCAGCACGATCACCGCGAGCACCCCGGCCGGCGCGAGCAGCACGCTCACCATGAGCGCCCACGGCGCGGCGAACGCGCACACGATCCCGAGCAGCACGGGCACGACGACGAGCCCGGCGTAGCTCCACCGCGCCCGCCGGTCGCCGAGGCGCACCGCGAGGGTGCGCTTGCCGGCGAGCACGTCGGTCGGGATGTCGCGCAGGTTGTTGACCATGAGCAGCGCGCACGCGAGCAGCCCCACGGCCACGGCCCCGACCCAGGCGACCCACGACAGGCGCCCGGCCTGCGTGTAGGTGGTGCCGAGCACGGCGACCAGCCCGAAGAACGTGAAGACGCCGACCTCGCCGAGCCCGAGGTACCCGTAGGGCTTGCGCCCGCCCGTGTAGCCCCACGCGGCCGCGATGGCGAGCGCGCCGACGGCGAGCAGCCACCACGTGCCGGACGCGGCGACGAGCCACAGTCCGAGCAGCGCGGCGACGCCGAACGCGACGAACGCCGCGTTGCGCACGTCTGAGGGGCGGGCCGCGCCGGACGCGGTGAGCCGCATGGGCCCGACGCGTTCGAGATCCGTGCCGCGGATGCCGTCGGAGTAGTCGTTGGCGTAGTTGACGCCGACCTGCAGCGCGAGCGCGACGCCGAGCGCGAGCAGCCCGCGTCCGACGTGCGCAGCGTCGAGCTGTGCGGCGGCGCCGGTGCCGACGAGCACGGGTGCAGCCGCGGCGGGCAGCGTGCGGGGTCGCGCTCCGGCGACCCATTCCTGCGGTGTGGTCACGCGGCGCTCCCGGGTGAGGTGGGGTGGAGGCGGGCCTCGACGAGCGCGCGGGCGGTGCGACGGTCGGGTTTGCCCGGACCGCGCAGCGGCAGCGCGTCGACGACGATCAGGTGGCGCGGCGCGTGCGGCGCGCCGAGGGTGCGGGTCACGTGCGCGCGCACGTCGTCGAGCGCGGGTGCGGGGGTGCCCGGGTCGAGCACGACGAGGCACGCGACGCACTGGCCCCACTCGTCGTCGGGGACGCCCACGACGAGCGCGTCGGCGATGCCGGGCAGCGTCACGAGCGCCGCCTCGACGGCCGCGGGCGCGACGTTCACGCCACCCGTGACCACGACGTCGTCGGCGCGCCCGAGCACCGTGAGCCGGCCGTCGTCGAGGCGCCCGAGGTCGCTCGTGCGCAGGAACCGGGTGCCGTCCCGCTCGACGAACGTCGTCGCGTCGAGGTCGGGGCGGTCGCGGTAGCCCGCGGTCAGGACGTCGCCGCCGAGCAGCACGCGACCGTCGTCGTCGAGCAGGACCCGGACGCCGTCGAGGGGCTCGCCGTCGTACACGCAGCCGCCGCACGTCTCGGTCATGCCGTACGTGGTGACCACGCGCAGGCCCGCCTCGCGGGCACGGGCGAGCAGGGCGGCAGGCGCCGCGGCGCCGCCGAGCAGGATCGCGTCGAACGTGCGTGCCGCGGCGGTCGCGGTGGCGTCGTCCAGGAGACGGACGAGCTGCGTCGGGACCAGCGAGGTGTAGCGCGGCACGTCGACCGGCGCTGCGGGGTCCGCCTCGTCGAGGGCGCCGCCGCCCGCCGCGAAGGCCTCGGGCGTGAACGGGCCGTCGGGCACGGCCACCGGGCGCGTCCCCGCGAGCACGGACCGCACCAGCACCTGCAGGCCGGCGACGTGGTCGACGGGCAGCGCGAGCAGCCACCGGCCGGGCCCCGAGGTGCGGCGCTCGGTCGCCCGCCCCGAGGCGCGCAGCGCCGCTGCGGTCAGGAGGGCCTCGCGCGGCTCGCCCGTCGAGCCGGACGTCGCGACGACGAGCGCGACGTCGTCCGCGACCTCGCCCGTGGGCGTGCCGGCCGGTCCGCCGGCGGGGGGGGGGGGGGGGGCGGGGCCG
>NZ_LFKW01000095.1:73799-77311 GCF_001040865.1 Cellulomonas sp. A375-1
CGTCGAGCGCGGCTCCCAGCAGGTCGAGCAGGAGGTCGGCACGCGCAGCGACGTCATGCAGCGGCCGGGTCACGCGCCCAGCCTAGGTCGCGCACCCTCGTCGGCCGAACGGCACGGACCGGACGTGATGTGCGGAACACGGGTGAGGAACGCGAACGGACGTGGTGGGATGCACGCGCGCACGGCCGTCCGTGGCACCCTTGGTCCCGCTGACCCCGGGGGGAGACACCGATGACGCCCACGTCCATCCGACGTCCGCGCACGAACCGCGTGCGCGTACTCGGCCTGATCGGCGCGCTCGCGCTGACCTTCACCGCCGCCTGCAGCTCCGCCGAGCCGCAGCAGCCACCCACGCCGGTGACCGAGCAGCCGACGATCGACGCCGACAAGCAGCCCGTCCCGACGCCGTCCGTCGCGCCGACGTGGCCGCTCACCGGCATGCCCGTCGAGGGAGAGCCCGTCAACCGCCCGGCGATCGGCGTCAAGGTCGAGAACACGTCGGCCGCGCGCCCGCAGACCGGCCTGGAGCAGGCCGACGTCGTCTGGGAGACGATCGTCGAGTTCCAGGTGTCGCGGTTCGTCGCGGTGTACCACTCGCAGGTCCCGAAGTCGGTCGGCCCGATCCGCTCGGTCCGCCCCATGGACCCGACGATCCTGGCCCCGCTCAACGCGATGCTCGCGTTCTCCGGCGGTCAGCCCGGCATCGTCCAGGTGGCCAAGGACTCCGGGCTGCAGCTCCTGAGCAACGACGCGGGCGTCAAGGGCATGTCGCGCTCGAGCGCGCGCCCCGCACCGCACAACGTGTACGGCGACATGGCGACGCTGTGGAGCCTCGCGGACGCCAACCACCAGAACTCGCCCGCGGAGCAGTTCGGCTTCGCGCGCTCGGCCGACCAGGCGACGGCGGTCGTCAGCGGCACGGCGGCCGGCACCCTGGCGTTCCGCCTCTCGGCGGCGTCGAGCCCGAGCTGGTCGTGGGACGCGGGCAGCGGCACGTGGCTGCGGTCGGAGGGCTCCACGCCCGCGATGGCGGCGAGCGGCGACCGGCTCTCGGCCGTCAACGTCGTCTCGATCGTCGCCGAGCACCCCGACACCAAGTTCAAGGCGCAGGGCGGTGCCCTGGTGCCGACGTACAAGCTCAAGACGGAGGGCGAGGGCACCCTCGCCACCGGCGGCAAGACCATCGCGGTGACCTGGAAGAAGGCCGACCCGGCCGACCCGATGCGGCTGTACCTGCCGGACGGCACCGAGGCGCTGCTCGCCCCCGGCAACACGTGGGTCGAGCTCGTGCCGAAGGGCTCCGGGTCGCTCACGATCAGCTAGGTCCACCCCACGTCGGCCGGGCCGTCCACCCTCGGGTGGAGGCCCGGCCTTCGTGCACCCGCCCGCGGTCGGTCCACCGGCTCGGCAGGACGGTCCCGGCGGCCGACGCGCCGGCCGGTGCCCGGACGCGAACCTGGGTGCATGACCACGGAATCCGCCCACGAACTCGTCGAGCACGACGTCGCCTCCGCAGGCGCGGTCGTCGCGGCGGGGGTCGTCCTGCTCGCTCTCGTCGTCGGCGCCGCGTTCGTCGTGGCACAGGTCGTCGACGTCATGGCCTGGTTCGCGGCCGGCAGCTGAGCCGGGCCGTTTCTCCGGCTGCGACGACGCGCGACCTCAGTACGCGTACGGGAAGCCCGACCAGTCGGGGTCCCGCCGCTGCAGGAACGCGTCGCGCCCCTCGACCGCCTCGTCCGTCATGTAGGCCAGGCGCGTCGCCTCCCCGGCGAACACCTGCTGACCCGCGAGGCCGTCGTCGGCCAGGTTGAACGCGAACTTCAACATCCGGATGGCCTGCGGCGACTTGGTCGCGATGATCCGGGCGTACTCCAGGCCCGCGTCCTCGATCTCGTCGTGCGTGACGACGTCGTTGACCGCGCCCCACGCGTGCGCCTCGTCGGCCGAGTACTCGCGGGCGAGGAAGAAGATCTCCCGCGCGCGCTTCTGCCCCACCTGGCGCGCGAGCAGCGCCGAGCCGTAGCCGCCGTCGAACGAGCCGACGTTCGCGTCGGTCTGCATGAACCGCGCGTGCTCGCGGGACGCGATCGTCAGGTCCGCGACGACGTGCAGCGAGTGCCCGCCGCCCGCGGCCCAGCCGTTCACGAGCGCGACGACGACCTTGGGCATGGTCCGCATGAGGCGTTGCACCTCGAGGATGTGCAGCCGCCCGGCGCGCGCGGGGTCGATCGCCTCGGCGGTCTCGCCCTCGGCGTAGCGGTAGCCGTCGCGCCCGCGGATGCGCTGGTCCCCGCCCGAGCAGAACGCCCACACGCCGTCCTTGGGGCTCGGGCCGTTGCCCGTGAGCAGGACGGTGCCCACGTCGGAGGTCATGCGCGCGTGGTCGAGCACGCGGTACAGCTCGTCGACCGTGTGCGGGCGGAACGCGTTGCGGACCTCGGGACGGTCGAACGCGACGCGCACGACGGGCAGGTCGCGCGAGGTCGGCCCGGACCGGTCCACGCCGCGGTGGTACGTGAGGTCCGTGAGCCCCTCGAAGCCGTCGACCACGCGCCAGCGCTGGGGGTCGAACGTGTCGGAGACGCGGGTGGGGACGGGTGCGCGGTGCTCGGGGCTCACGTCGCTCACCCTAACGAGCCGCGCGCGACCCGTAACCTGGACCGATGCTTGCCCCCGACGTCGTGGTGTGGTCGGTGCCGATGCGCACCCGGTTCCGCGGCCTGACCTCGCGCGACGGCGTGCTGGTCCGCGGTGACGCCGGATGGGCGGAGTTCTCGCCGTTCTGGGAGTACGACGACGAGGAGTCCGCAGCCTGGTGGCGCGCCGCGCACGAGGCCGCCGAGCTCGGCTGGCCCGTCCCGGTCCGTGACCGTGTGCCCGTCAACGTGACCGTCCCCGCCGTCGACGGGCCCACCGCTCGCCGGATCGTGCTGGCGTCGGGCGGCTGCCGGACCGCGAAGGTCAAGGTCGCCGAGCGCGGGCAGGACGTGTCCGACGAGATCGCGCGCCTCGAGGCCGTGCGTGACGCGCTGGGCCCCGGAGGGGCGATCCGGGTGGACGCGAACGCAGCGTGGGACGTCGACGAGGCGGTGCGCCGGCTCGTCGTGCTGGACCGTGCGGCGGGTGGCCTCGAGTACGCCGAGCAGCCCGTGCCCACGGTCGACGACCTCGCAGCGCTGCGGCGCCGCACGCACGTGCCGATCGCGGCCGACGAGTCGATCCGCCGCGCGGCCGACCCGCTCGCGGTGGCGCGGGCGCACGCCGCGGACGTCGTCGTGCTCAAGGTGCAGCCGCTCGGCGGCGTGCGCGCGTGCCTCGAGCTCGCCGAGCGGATCGGGCTCCCGGTCGTCGTGTCGTCGGCGCTCGAGTCCTCGGTGGGGCTCGCGGCCGGCGTCGCGCTCGCGGCCGCGCTGCCCGAGCTGCCGTACGCGTGCGGGCTGGCCACGGCGCAGCTCCTCACCGCCGACCTCGTGACCGACCCGCTGCTGCCCGTCGACGGCGCGCTGCCCGTG
>NZ_LFKW01000096.1:0-8975 GCF_001040865.1 Cellulomonas sp. A375-1
CGCAGGAGAACGCCTCCGTCGCGGCGCTCACCGAGCTCGGCTACGAGGTCCCCGCCACGCTCGTCGTCGCGGGCACGGTCAAGGGCACGGGCGCCGACGGCAAGTTCGAGGACGGCGATGTCCTGACCGCCGTCAACGGGACGGATCTGCCGGACTACCTGAGCCTCATCACGACGATGGACGCGGTCAAGCCGGGTGCGAAGGTGACCGCCACCGTGCGGCGGCAGGGTGAGGACGTGGACGTGGTCGTGCCGACGACGAAGGGCGACGACGGCCGCGCGCAGATGGGGGTGTACATCGACCCCGACTTCCACATGCCGGTGGACATCGCGATCGAGGCCGGGCGGATCGGCGGGCCGAGCGCCGGGACCATGTTCGCGCTCGGGATCATCGACCTCATGACCCCGCAGGACGAGGCCGCCGGCCAGGTGATCGCGGGCACCGGCACGATCGACGTGGCCGGGACCGTGGGACCGATCGGCGGCATCCGGCAGAAGCTCGCGGGTGCCGCGCGGGACGGCGCGACGTGGTTCCTGGCGCCTGCGGCGAACTGCGGCGAGGTCGTCGGGCACGTGCCGGACGGGCTGCGCGTCGTGCGCGTCGAGACGCTGCACGAGGCGTACGAGGACGTCGTCGCGATCGGTGCGGGCAAGGCGAAGGACCTGCCGACCTGCGAGGCGGCGTCCTGAGCTGACCGCGGCGGTCGCCGACGAGGCGTCAGGCCAGCGTCGCGCGCAGGGCCGAGACGAGCCCGGGCACGACGTCCGGGCCCTGACCGACCTGGTCGTCGCTGTCGTTCGCGCGCGTGCGCACCGCGCACCACGTCGAGCCCTCGCGCAGCACCCCGACGGCGAGCCGGACGTCCTGCCGGTCCGGGTGGGCCAGCAGCCAGGGGAGCGCCTCGTCGGGGTCGGACGGCATCCGCGCCTCGGCGGCGGGCGGGAGGACGACGCGCTCGGCGGTGACCGCGACCCCGTCGACCGTTGCGGGCCAGGACAGGCCCGCGAGGAGCGTCTCGAGGTCGGGGGCCTGCGGCAGGCCCTCCTGCTCGATCGACGTGAGGTGCCAGGACTGCGCCTGGGCGGCGGCGAGCGTCTCGGGCGAGAGCTGGGCGGCGAGCGACGGCTCGGCGTCGAGCGCGGCCTGCGTGCGCACGAGCGCGAACACGCGCACGGGTGCGTCCCAGCCGGCGGTCGCGACGTGGTGCTCGATCTCACGCACCGCGTCGGCGAGCGCACGCGAGGCGGGGGACTGGTCGTCGGACGGGGCAGGTGTGGTCGATGGCACGGCCCCATCGTCGCACCCGGGCACGTGAGGCCGGATATGTGGGGGTCCCGTGTGGGAACCTGGGCATCTCCGCGTGCGTTGGTCGGACGAACCCCCGCTCTCGCAGCGCCGGGACCCATGTGCCAGGCAGACGAGCACGACGCACGAGCACGACGTACGAGCACGACCCACGAGACGACGAGGACCGCACCGACGTGAGCTTCGCCAGCACACCCCGCAACCCATCCGCACCCCGGTCGGGCGACCGGCCCGCCAACAAGCGCCGCGGCGCGCTCGTGCCGACGTTGATCGTCCTCGGCGCGATCGTCGTGCTGGTGGTGATCCTGGCCCAGGTGTGGACCGAGTGGCTGTGGTTCGACCAGCTCGGCTTCATCGAGGGGCTGCGCACCGAGTGGGGCACGCGCGCGGTGCTGTTCGTGATCGGGTTCGTGCTCATGGCCGTGCCCGTGGGCCTGAGCATGCGGTACGCCTACTCGTCCCGTCCCGTGTACGCACCGTCGACGCCGGAGCAGGCCAGCCTCGACCAGTACCGCGAGGCGATCGAGCCGCTGCGTCGTCTCGTCATGATCGTCGGCCCGGCGCTGCTCGGCCTGTTCGCGGGCGCGGCGATGTCCCAGCGCTGGGACACCGTCCAGCTCTGGCTGCACGCCCAGCACGTCGGCCAGGCGGACCCGCAGTACGGCATCGACCTCGGGTTCTACCTCTTCACGCTGCCGGCCATCCGGTTCGTCGTCTCGTTCCTCATGGCGGTCGTCGGGCTGTCCGGGGTCGCGGCGCTGGCCACGCAGTACCTGTACGGCGGGCTGCGGATCGGCGGCAGCAAGGACACGCCGCGCACGACGCGTGCGGCGCGCATCCAGCTCTCGGTGATCGGCGCGGTGCTCATGCTGCTCATCGCCGGCAACTACTGGCTGGACCGCTACTCGATCCTGACCAAGACGGCCGAGAAGTTCGACGGCGCGTCCTACACGGACGTGCACGCGGTGATCCCCTCGAAGGCGATCCTCGCGGGCATCGCGGTGTTCGTCGCGGTCACGTTCGTCGTCACCGCGATCCGCGGGAACTGGCGCCTGCCGCTCATCGGCGCGGGCCTCATGGTCGTCGCGGCGATCGCGGTCGGCGGCATCTACCCGGCCGTGGTCCAGCGGTTCCAGGTCCAGCCGAACCAGCAGGACGCCGAGTCGGAGTTCATCGAGCGCAACATCAACGCGACGCGCACCGCCTACGGGATCGACGACGTCGACGTGCAGGAGTACGACGCGAAGGTCACCGCGGAGTCCCAGGCGCTGCGCGACGACGCGGAGACGACGGCCTCGATCCGCCTGCTGGACCCGCAGGTCGTGAGCCCGTCGTTCAAGCAGCTCCAGCAGGTCACGTCGTTCTACAGCTTCCCGGACACGCTGTCCGTCGACCGCTACACGCTCGACGGCGAGAGCCAGGACACCGTGATCGCCGCGCGCGAGCTCAACCTGAGCGGCCTCGAGGCGTCCCAGCGCAACTGGACGAACGACGTGACCGTGTACACCCACGGGTACGGCGTGGTCGCTGCGTACGGCAACCGGACGGCCGCGCGCGGTGCGCCGTCGTTCTGGGAGAGCGGCATCCCCTCGACCGGCAAGCTCGGCGAGTACGAGCCGCGCCTCTACTTCAGCCCCGGCTCGCCCGCGTACTCGATCGTCGGCGGCCCCGAGGGCGCGGAGTGGGAGCTGGACCGTCCGACGAACGACGGCGGCGGCTCGGTCAACACGCGCTTCCCCACGCAGGACGTCTCGGCGGGCCCGAACGTCGGCAGCGCGTTCAACAAGCTCCTGTACGCCGTGAAGTTCGGCTCGGAGCAGATCTTGTTCTCCGACCGCGTGAACGAGTTCTCGCAGATCCTGTACGACCGCAGCCCGCGTGACCGTGTCTCGAAGGTCGCGCCGTACCTGACGCTCGACGGACGCGTGTACCCGGCGGTCGTCGACGGCCGGGTCAAGTGGATCGTCGACGGCTACACGACGAGCAACCAGTACCCGTACGCGGCCCAGGTGACCCTCGACGACGCGACCGCGGACTCGCTCACGCAGTCGTCGGCCGCGGTGCAGGCGCTGCAGTCGAAGACGGCGAACTACATCCGCAACTCGGTCAAGGCGACGGTCGACGCGTACGACGGCTCCGTGACGCTGTACGCGTGGGACGACCAGGACCCGGTGCTCAAGGCGTGGAGCGAGATCTTCCCGACGTCGCTCGAGCCGCTGAGCGCGATCGACGGCGAGCTCATGTCGCACCTGCGCTACCCGGAGGACCTGTTCAAGGTCCAGCGTGAGCTGCTCACCCGGTACCACGTCTCCGACCCGGCGCAGTTCTTCACCGGTACCGACTTCTGGGCCGTGCCTGACGACCCGAACGCGGCCGGCGCCATCGCGCAGCCGCCGTACTACCTGACGCTCAAGATGCCCGGCGCTGACAGCGCGAGCTTCTCGCTGACGTCCACGTTCATCCCGTTCGGTCAGCAGGCGCGCAACGTCATGCGCGGCTACGTCGCGGTGGACGCGGATGCCGGCTCGCAGGACGGTACGAAGGCCAAGGAGTACGGCAAGATCCGGCTGCTCGAGCTTCCTCGTGACGGCTCGGTGCCAGGTCCGGGTCAGGTCAACAACAACATGACGACCGACTCGGCCGTGGCTGAGCAGTTCACGCTGCTCGGACGAGGCGGGGCCAAGATCGTCCGCGCGAACCTGCTGGCGCTCCCGGTGGGCGACGGCATGCTCTACGTGCAGCCCGTCTACCTGCAGGCCGAGACGGGGACCACCTTCCCGCTGCTGCAGCGCGTGATCGCCGCCTTCGGCGACGACGTCGAGATCGCCGAGACGCTCGACGGGGCGCTGAACGCGGTCTTCGCGGGCGACGCGGGTGTCGAGCCCGGACCGGACGCCGAGCCGGGCACCGACGCCGAGCCCGGGCCGGGCACCGAGCCCGGAGGCGAGCAGCCGGGCGGCGAGACCGGCCCCGACGCCGAGGCGCGCGCGGACCTCGCGGACGCGCTGGACCGTGCGCGGCAGGCCATGGAGGACGGCCAGGCCGCTCTCTCCACGGGTGACTTCGCCGCGTACGGCGAGGCGCAGGACCGCCTCGACAAGGCGATCGCCGACGCGCTCGCGGCGGAGGCCCGTCTCGAGGGCTCGGAGAGCGGCGGCGGGTCGACCCCCGAGCCGACACCGACGGCCACGGCGGGCAGCTGACCGCGGCACGACCACCAGGGCACCGGCCCCGCACGCTTCGTCAGGTGCGGGGCCGTCGTCGTCCCTGGGCCCAAGCGGCTGACGGGCGGGGCAGTGGGCGGGGCAGTCGGCGGGACTGTCCGGGGGGACGGATGGGTGTGACGGAGCAGGCACGAAGGTCTGGCGCGGGCCCTTATTGGGAACTGCTATCGTTATCGAAGCCGCACGGTGCGGCACCAGGAAGGGGTCCCCGCATGCGTGCGCGCACCGTTGTCGTCTCCGTGGCCTGCGCCGCTCTCGCCCTCGTCGCGTCGGGGTGCTCGTCGTCCGACGGCGCCGAGCAGGAGCCCGGCCTGACGGTCGTCGCGTCCAGCAACGTGTGGGGCGACGTCGCGGCCCAGGTCGCCGGCGACCTCGCCCAGGTCACCTCGATCATCGACGATCCGTCCGTCGACCCCCACTCGTACGAGGCCAGCGCGCGCGTCGAGCTCACCATCTCGCGGGCCGATCTCGTGGTCGTCAACGGGGGTGGGTACGACGACTTCGCGACGCAGCTGGTCGACGCGCTCGACACGCCGCCGCCCGTCGTCGACGCCGTCGAGGTCTCCGGTCTCGCCGACGACGACCACGCCGAGGACGAGCACGCGGACGACGAGCATGCGGACGACGAGCACGCGGGCGACGAGCACGCGGGCGACGAGCACGCGGGCGACGAGCATGCGGGCGACGGCCATGCGCACGGCGAGCTGAACGAGCACGTCTGGTACGACCTGCCGACGGTGCAGGCGGTCGCCCGCGAGATCGCGGACGCGCTCGGCCGGGTCGCCCCCGAGCACGCGGAGGCGTTCGGCCGCAACGCCGACGACTTCGCGGCGCGGGTCGGCGAGCTCGAGCAGTCCGCGGCGCAGGTCGCGGCCGAGCACGCGGGCACGGGCGTCGTGGTGACCGAGCCGGTCCCGCTGTACCTCGTCGAGGCGGCCGGCCTCGTCGACCGCACGCCGGCCGCGTTCTCGTCGTCGATCGAGCAGGAGGTCGATGTGCCGCCGGCGGCGATGGACGAGGCCCTCGAGCTCGTGGCTTCGCGCGACGTGGCCCTCCTCGTGTACAACGAGCAGACGACGGGTCCGCAGACCGACCAGGTGCTGCAGGCCGCACGCGACGCGGGGCTCCCCGTCGTGGACGTCACCGAGACGCTGCCGGAGGGTGAGGACTACGTGTCGTGGATGGCGGGCAACCTCGACGCCCTCGCGGAGGCGCTCGCGTGAGCGTGCCTGCGGCGCCGCTCGAGCTCGAGGGCGCCCGGCTCGCGTACGGCCCGCGCGTCGTGTGGTCGGACGTCGACCTCACGGTGCGCCCCGGCGAGTTCCTCACGGTCCTGGGGCCGAACGGCTCGGGCAAGACGAGCCTGCTGCGCGCGATCCTCGGCCTCACGCCGCTCTCGGCGGGGCGGGTGTCGATCATGGGTGCGCCGCCGCGGCGCGGGAGTCGCGCGGTGGGATACATCCCGCAGCAGCGGCTGATCGACCCGGCCACGCCGGTGCGCGCGCGCGACCTGGTGCGGCTCGGCCTGGACGGGGATCGGTGGGGCCTGGGTGGCGGGAGCACGCGGGCCCGGGTCGACGCCCTGCTGGCCGCGGTGGGCGCGAGCGCGTACGCCGACGTCCCGCTCGGCATGCTCTCGGGCGGTGAGCAGCAGCGCGTGCGCATCGCGCAGGCGCTGGGCACCGAGCCGGCGCTGCTGCTCTGCGACGAGCCCCTGCTCTCGCTCGACCTGCGTCACCAGCACGAGGTCACCGCGCTCATCCACGCGATGCGGCGTGAGCGCGGCACGGCGGTGGTCTTCGTGACGCACGAGATCAACCCCGTCCTGCCCTACACCGACCGGGTCCTGTACCTCGCGCCGGCGGGCCACGCGATCGGCGTGCCCGACGAGGTCCTGACGTCGTCGCAGCTCAGCGCGCTGTACGGCACGCCGGTCGACGTGCTGCGCTCGCAGGGCCGCGTCGTCATCGTGGGCGGCGACGACGAGCACGTCCACCACGTCGAGGAGGCCGACGAGTGAGCACCGCCGTGCTGTCCGTCAGTGCCCTGGCCGCGGGTCTGCCGGCGGGCGTGCTGCCCGCGGAGGTCGCCGACGATTGGTGGACCCGGATCTTCGACTTCTCCGACTACGGCTCGCTGATCGCGCTCGTGCAGAACTCGCTGATCGCCGGGGTGGTGCTCGGGCTCGTCGGCGGGCTCGTCGGGGTGTTCGTCATGCAGCGGGACCTCGCGTTCGCGGTGCACGGGATCAGTGAGCTGTCGTTCGCGGGTGCCGCCGCCGCGCTGCTGCTGTCGATCGACGTGATGCTCGGTGCGGTCCTGGGGTCGGTGGTCGCCGCGGTCGTGATCGGTCTGCTGGGCACACGTGCGCGCGACCGCAACTCGATCATCGGCGTGCTCATGCCGTTCGGTCTGGGCCTCGGCGTGCTGTTCCTCGCGCTCTACCCGGGGCGTGCCGCGAACAAGTTCGGTCTGCTCACGGGGCAGATCGTGGCCGTCGACTCGACGCGGCTGTCGCTGTTCCTCGTGATCGCCGCCGTGATCGTCGCGGGGCTCGTCGTGATCTGGCGCCCGCTGACGTTCGCGAGCGTGGACCCGGACGTCGCGGCTGCGCGCGGGGTGCCCACGCGCGCGCTGGGGATCGGCTTCATGCTGCTCCTGGGGCTCGCGGTGGCGCTCGCGGTGCAGGTCGTCGGCGCGCTCCTCGTGCTCTCGCTGCTCATCACGCCCGCGGCTGCGGCCACGCGGGTGAGCGCGTCGCCCGTCGTGGTGCCGCTGCTGTCGGTCGCGTTCGCCGTGACGAGCGCCGTGGGCGGCATCCTGCTCGCGCTGGGCGGGTCCGTGCCGATCAGCCCGTACGTCACGACGGTGTCGTTCGTGATCTACGTCGTGTGCCGGATCGTCGGCAACGCGCGGACGCGGCGGGGCTGGGCGCGCCGCGTCGCGGTGGCGAGCGCGGCCGAGGCGTCGACGGCCTGAGGGGCAGCGGGCCGGTCAGCCGGCCGCGAGCTCCTCGGCGCACGTCGCACAGGTGCCGAACAGCTCGAGGGTGTGGGACACGTCGACGAAGCCCGTCTCGTCGGACAGCGACGCGACGAGTGACTCGAACGCGCTCGCCTGGACCTCGACGGCACGCCCGCAGCTGCGGCACACCAGGTGGTGGTGGTGCCCCTGGCGCTCGCAGCGCCGGTACAGGGTCTCGCCGCTCGCCGTCCGCAGGACGTCGAACTCACCGCTCGTGGCCATGGCCCCGAGCGTGCGGTAGACGGTCGCCAGCCCGATGTCCTCGCCGCGCTGCACGAGGAGCGCGTGGATCTGCTGGGCGCTGCGGAAGTCCGCGAGCTCGTCCATGAGCTGGCCGATCGCGCGTCGCTGGCGCGTCGTGCGCTGACCGATCACGTGCACCTCCCGGGGTCGCCTGATTGTACGTGGTTCTCATGTGCAACAAGGCGGAACGGGCGTGCAGGAACCGACGGGTCAGGCGGGCGCCGCGAAGGCCGTGACGAGCGCCTCGTCGAACGCGGGCAGGTCGTCGGGCGTGCGGCTCGAGATCAGAGGACCGTCGACGACGACCTGCTCGTCGACCCAGTCCGCGCCCGCGTTGCGCAGGTCGGTGCGCAGCGACGGGTAGCTCGTCAGCCGTCGGCCCTCGACCCCGCCGGCCTCGATGAGGATCCACGCGCCGTGGCAGATGACGCCGATGGGCTTGCCCGCCGCGACGAAGTCGCGCACGAACGCCACCGCGTCGGCGTCCATCCGCAAGTGGTCCGCGTTGACGACACCGCCGGGGAGCACGAGGGCGTCGAAGTCGGCCGCGTCGGCGGTCGCGACCGGCAGGTCCACACGCTGCTCGTAGCCCTTCTTGCCCCGCACCGCGACGTCCGCGGGCGAGACGAGCGAGACGCGCGCACCCGCGTCCTCGACCGCGGCCCACGGGCTCGTCAGCTCGCTGTCCTCGAAGCCGTCGGTGAGCAGGAAGGCGACCGTGCGGTCGTCGAGCGTGCGCGACATGGGGACCTCCTCGGATCGGTCCCGCCAGGCTAGGCACGACCGGCGCGGCTCGGCACGCCGAGACGCCCGTGCTCCGGCCCGGCGTGCGCGTGGCGGTGGCGCGTGCCACCGTGGCGAGCATGGCGCTGGGCTCTGGTGGGCTGGGCTCGATGGGGCTGGGCTCGATGTGGGCGTGGGACAACCCGGTGTCGCCCGACGACGACGCGCGCGGCCGCGGGTACGGTCCGGCCGCGCCCGAGCCGCTGGTCGACTTCGTCGTCGGACACGAGCTCGCGCGCGTGCACCTCGCCGCGCCGTGGGCGGCCGACGAAGGCCCCGTGGGCGCGTGGTTCGCGGCTGCGGCGCGCGCGTTGTGCGACGCCCACGTGGCCGTCGACGCGCTCGGCGGCGACCCCGGCTGGCTCGACGAGCCCGCGCTCGCGGCGACGTGGGCGA
>NZ_LFKW01000097.1:0-5102 GCF_001040865.1 Cellulomonas sp. A375-1
CCCCGCGCAGGCCCGGCCCCGCCGCCGTCGCGTGACCTCGAGCGCGGGTTCGCCCGAGGAGATCTCGCAGGCCGCGCGTCAGGCGCTGCTCGACGCCGAGCGCGCGCAGGACGAGGCGTCTGCCGCGCCCGAGGCGACCGACGAGCCGCGCCAGGACGAGACCGCGGAGCAGACCGAGGAGCGGCCGAGCCGCCGGCGTGGCCGCCGCGGCCGTGGTGGCGCGGCGCGCTCCGGCGAGGCGCCCGTGGGCGACGAGCCGAAGGACGACGAGGTCGAGCCCGTTCTCGACGGGGGCGCGCCGGCCGACGAGTCGCCGGAGTCTGCCGAGGCCGACGAGCTGGTGGACGACCAGGACGACGACCAGCAGGACGAGGCCGACGGCCAGCCGGCGCAGCGTCGTCGTCGCCGCCGGGGTGGTCGTGGCCGTCGTCGGCCCGACGCGTCCGAGCGTGACGAGGACGGCGAGGCCCCCGCGACCGACGAGTCCGAGGAGCCCTCCGAGGCCGCAGACGAGCAGGACGCCGAGGACGACCAGGAGGACGGTGGCTCGAGCCGTCGCCGTCGTCGCCGCCGCCGGGGCTCGCGTGCGGGGGAGACCTCGTCGGAGCCCGCCGAGTCGCGTCGTCGGGGCAGCGACGAGGTCACCGCGCTGCGCGGCTCGACCCGGCTCGAGGCCAAGCGTCAGCGCCGTCGCGAGGGGCGTGACGCCGGTCGGCGCCGCCAGATCATCACCGAGTCGGAGTTCCTGGCTCGCCGGGAGTCGGTCGAGCGCTCGATGATCGTGCGCGAGCTGCACAACCGCATGCAGATCGCGGTGCTCGAGGACGGCGTGCTCGTCGAGCACTACGTCTCGAACCAGCAGCAGGCCTCGATGGTCGGCAACGTCTACCTGGGCCGCGTGCAGAACGTGCTGCCGAGCATGGAGGCGGCGTTCGTCGACGTCGGCAAGGGCCGCAACGCGGTCCTCTACGCGGGCGAGGTCAACTGGGACGCGGCCGGCCTCGAGGGGCAGCCGCGGCGCATCGAGCAGGCGCTCAAGTCGGGCGACTCCGTGCTCGTGCAGGTCACCAAGGACCCGATCGGGCACAAGGGCGCGCGTCTCACGTCGCAGGTGACCCTCGCCGGTCGCTACCTCGTGTACGTGCCGGGCGGCGGCATGACCGGCATCAGCCGCAAGCTGCCCGACACCGAGCGCAACCGCCTCAAGAAGATCCTGCGCGAGGTCGTCCCGGACTCGGCGGGCGTGATCGTGCGCACCGCGGCCGAGGGCGCGAGCGAGGACGAGCTGCGTGCGGACATCGCCCGCCTGCAGTCGCAGTGGGAGGCCATCGAGGCCAAGTCGAAGACCGCGTCCGCGCCGGCGCTGCTCCAGGGTGAGCCCGACATGGCGATCCGTGTGGTCCGTGACATCTTCAACGACGACTTCTCGTCGCTCGTGGTGCAGGGCGACGAGGCGTGGTCGACGATCTCGTCGTACATCGACGAGCTCGCGCCGGACCTCGCGCGCAAGGTCTCGAAGTACACCGGCACGGGCGACGTGTTCGCCGCGCACCGGATCGACGAGCAGCTCGTCAAGGGCATGGACCGCAAGGTCTGGCTGCCGTCGGGCGGCTCGCTCGTCATCGACCGCACCGAGGCGATGACGGTCGTCGACGTCAACACCGGCAAGTTCACGGGTTCGGGCGGCACGCTCGAGGAGACCGTGACGCGCAACAACCTCGAGGCGGCCGAGGAGATCGTGCGCCAGCTGAGGCTGCGCGACATCGGCGGCATCATCGTCATCGACTTCATCGACATGGTGCTCGAGTCGAACCGTGACCTGGTCCTGCGGCGTCTGGTCGAGTGCCTCGGGCGCGACCGGACCAAGCACCAGGTCGCCGAGGTGACCTCGCTCGGCCTGGTCCAGATGACGCGCAAGCGCGTCGGCCAGGGCCTGGTCGAGGCGTTCTCGGAGACGTGCGAGCACTGCCACGGCCGTGGGTTCATCGTGCACAGCGACCCGGTCGAGAAGAACGCGCGCCCGGACTCCGGTGCTCCGCAGCAGCCTGCGCCGTCGGCCGACGAGCCGAAGCGCTCGCGTCGCAAGCGCGGTGCGAAGGAGCCCGCACCCGCCGCGCACGCCCCGGTCCCCGTGCTGCCGCAGGAGCGTGCGGCGGTCACGGCCACGCTCGCGACGATCGCGGCCGCGGCCGCGCACGCTCACGAGCTGCACGACCAGCACCCGGCGGACGAGCAGCCCGATGACGTGCGCCCGCAGGACGGGCCCGTTGTCGAGCACGGCACGCCGGAGCCGGACGCCGGCGCCACGGACGTCCAGGCGGCCGACGACGAGCACACTGTCGCGGAACCCGCAGGCGCCCAGCCGGTCGACACGGGAGCGGCGGGCGCCGGGCACACGCAGCCGACGCTCGACGTGCTCGCTGAGCTCGCGACGCTGCGTGGCACGGGCGCGCAGGAGGAGCACCTCGAGCTCACGCCTGTGGACCCGTCGGTGTTCGTGACGTTCGACTCCGACGAGTCGGAGCAGGACGCCGAGGACTGATGGCAGGGAGGGGCGTACCTCACGTCGGTCAGGTTTGACCGTGCGGCGTGGGGTCCGTACCCTAGAACACCGGCGCGTCTACGCGCGCTAGTCATGTGTGCCGCCATCAAGGCGCCGACGCGACACCCCCACGGCACCGGTCCTCACCGGACGTAGAGGGACGTGCGCGGGCGCAGGCGCAGGCGGGCACCGGCGAACTTTGGACCGAGCAGTTCGACGAGCAGAGATGAGCAGCAACGTGGTGTACGCGATCGTGAAGGCCGGCGGCCGCCAGGAGAAGGTCGCCGTGGGCGACATCGTCGTCGTCGACCGTCTCGCCGCCCAGGCGGGTTCGACCGTCGAGCTGCCGGCGCTGCTGCTCGTGGACGGCGAGAAGGTGACGACCGACGCGGGTGCGCTCGCCAAGGTCAAGGTCACGGCGGAGGTCGTCCGGGACGAGAAGGGCCCGAAGATCGACATCCTCAAGTACAAGAACAAGACCGGCTACCGCAAGCGTCAGGGTCACCGCCAGGCGCTGACCCGCCTCAAGGTCACCGGCATCAAGTGATCTCGCGCCGCGGCACGCCGCGGCTGCAGCGACAAAGTCTGAGCAACCCGAGAGCAGGTTCGTCATGGCACACAAGAAGGGCGCGAGCTCCTCGCGCAACGGTCGCGACTCGAACGCCCAGCGCCTGGGCGTGAAGCGCTTCGGTGGCCAGGTCGTCAAGGCCGGCGAGATCCTCGTCCGCCAGCGCGGCACGCACTTCCACCCCGGCAACAACGTCGGTCGCGGTGGCGACGACACGCTGTTCGCGCTGGCCGCCGGTGCGGTCCAGTTCGGCACGCGCCGTGGCCGCAAGGTCATCGACATCGTGGCCGCCGAGGTCTGAGTCTTTCGCTGACGCGTTCAGCGACGCGAAGGGGCGCACCGCACTCGGTGCGCCCCTTCGTCATGTTGTCGGTCGTCGCGGCCCGCCGCGGGGGCATGATCGACACGAGTAGTCCACTGCTCCCGACACCCCAGGAGGTCCACCATGGCGACGTTCGTCGACCGCGTGGTGCTGCACGCGACCGGTGGTGACGGTGGGCACGGCTGCGCGTCCATCCACCGCGAGAAGTTCAAGCCGCTCGCCGGCCCCGACGGGGGCAACGGCGGCAACGGCGGGTCGGTGATCCTCGCGGTCGACCCGCAGATCACCACGCTGCTCGAGTTCCACCACCTGCCGCACCGCCACGCGCCCTCGGGCACGCAGGGGATGGGCGACCACCGCGCGGGCTCCACGGGCGAGGACCTGGTCCTCGGCGTGCCGGACGGCACGGTCGTGAAGTCGCCCGACGGCGAGGTCCTCGCCGACCTCGTCGGCGTCGGCGCGCAGTACGTGGTGGCGGCGGGCGGCCGCGGTGGGCTCGGGAACGCCGCGTTGGCCTCGCCGCGTCGCAAGGCGCCCGGCTTCGCGCTGCTCGGCGAGCCGGGTTCGAGCGCGGACGTCGTCCTCGAGCTCAAGACGATCGCCGACGTCGCACTGGTGGGCTACCCCAGCGCGGGCAAGTCCAGCCTGGTCGCCGCGATCTCCGCGGCGCGGCCCAAGATCGCCGACTACCCGTTCACCACGCTAGTGCCCAACCTGGGCGTGGTGCAGGCGGGCGACGCGCGCTACACCGTCGCCGACGTGCCGGGTCTCATCCCGGGCGCCTCCGAGGGGCGCGGGCTCGGCCTGGAGTTCCTGCGCCACGTCGAGCGGTGCGCGGTGCTCGTGCACGTGCTCGACTGCGCGACGCTCGAGCCTGGCCGTGACCCGATCTCCGACCTCGACGTGATCGAGGCGGAGCTTGCGGCGTACGCGGGGGACCTGTCGATCGAGGGTGGCCGCGTTCCGCTGACTGAGCGCCCGCGCGTCGTCGTCCTCAACAAGATCGACGTGCCCGAGGCACGCGAGCTCGCCGAGCTCGTCCGCCCCGAGCTCGAGGCGCGTGGGCTGCGCGTGTTCGAGGTCTCGACCGCGAGCCACGAGGGCCTCCGGCCGCTGACGTTCGCGCTCGCCGAGATGGTCGCGAAGGCTCGTCGGGACGCGCCCGCGCCCGAGGCGACGCGCGTCGTCCTGCGGCCGCGCGCGGTCGACGACGCGGGGTTCACCGTGAAGCGTCGCGAGGAGGGCGGCTCGGTGTGGTTCCACGTCCGCGGCGAGAAGCCCGAGCGCTGGGTGCGCCAGACGGACTTCAACAACGACGAGGCCGTGGGCTACCTGGCCGACCGCCTCGCCCGGCTGGGGGTCGAGGAGCGTCTGTACGCGGCGGGTGCCGTCGCGGGTGACGAGGTACGGATCGGTCCCGACTCCAACTCCGTGGTGTTCGACTGGGAGCCGACGCTCATCACGGGCGCCGAGCTGCTCGGCCGCCGCGGTACCGACGCCCGCCTCGACGACCACTCGCGGCCGACCCGCGGCGAGAAGCGCACCGAGTTCAAGGAGCGCATGGACGCCAAGGCGGCGGCGCGCGCCGAGCTGTGGACCGAGCGGCAGCACGGCGTCTGGACGGACCCGGACAAGGACTGAGCAGGACGAACCCGGCGCCGGATCGCGGA
>NZ_LFKW01000097.1:5181-7653 GCF_001040865.1 Cellulomonas sp. A375-1
AATGCGCACGTGACCGCTGCTGCCTTGATCGCACGCTCCGAGCTCGGCTCGGCCGGCCGGGTCGTCGTCAAGGTCGGGTCGTCGTCGCTCACGAGCCCGGACGGGCGGCTGGACCCGGACCGCCTGCGTGCGCTCGTCGACGTGCTCGCGGCGCGGCGCGCGGCCGGCGGGCAGGTCGTCCTCGTCTCGTCGGGTGCGATCGCCGCGGCGATCGGCCCGCTCGGCCTCGCGGCGCGGCCGCGGGACCTGGCGACCCAGCAGGCCGCCGCGTCGGTGGGGCAGGGGCTGCTCGTCGCGCACTACACCAAGGCGTTCGCGGACCACGGGCTGCGCGTCGGGCAGGTGCTGCTGACTGCGGACGACACCGTGCGTCGCGGGCACTACCGCAACGCGCACCGCGCCCTGACCCGGCTGCTCGACCTCGGCGTCGTGCCGATCATCAACGAGAACGACGCGGTCGCGACCGACGAGATCCGGTTCGGGGACAACGACCGCCTGGCGGCGCTCGTCTCGCACCTCGTGCACGCCGACGCGCTCGTCCTGCTCACCGACGTCGACGCGCTGTACACGGCCGCGCCGTCGCAGCCCGGCTCGCGGCGGATCGCGCGGGTGGACGGCCCTCGGGACCTCGAGGGCGTCGACGTCTCGCGGCGCGGCTCCGCCGTCGGCACCGGGGGCATGGTGACCAAGCTGGAGTCCGTCGCCATCGCGACCGGGTCGGGCATCCCGGTGGTGCTCACGTCCGCCGCACAGGCCGCCCAGGCGCTCGAGGGCGACGACGTGGGCACCTGGTTCGCCGCGACGGGCCGCCGCAAGCCCATCCGGCTCCTGTGGCTCGCGCACGCCGCCCGGATGCGGGGTCGACTCGTGCTGGACGAGGGTGCCGTGCGTGCGGTCGTCGAGCGGCGGACCTCGCTGCTGCCCGCGGGCGTCACCGCCGTCGAGGGGACGTTCGAGGCGGGCGACCCGGTCGAGATCGTCGCGCCGGACGGTCGCGTCGTGGCGCGAGGCCTCGTGGCGTTCGGCGCCGACGAGGTGCCGAGCCTGCTCGGACGGTCGACGCACGACCTGCGGCGCGAGCTGGGCGCCGGCTACGACCGCGAGCTCGTGCACCGCGACGACCTCGTGCTCGTGCGGCGCCGGCAGGCCTGAGCGGCGCCCTGCGACTCGTCGCACGTCCCACCGCCCGACGGACCGTGTGCAGGGTCACGACGGGCGTCCACCTGCACACGCGTGCCCACCCGGCCCCGCGGTCGTGGTGCGGCGTGCGACAATCGATACCGCTCGGCTCACGTACTGCGAGAGTCGCGCCGCACCAGTCAGCACTTACTCGAGCACCCGGAGGACCGCCGTGCACGCCGCCTTGATCGTCGCCGCCGAGGAAGCCGCCGAGAAGGCGCACGAGCTGCCGTTCCCTCCGATCGTCTTCGGGATCGGGGCGTTCGTCGGACTGGTTGCGATGCTGCTGTTCACGTACGCGTTCCGCCTCGTCGGCACCCGTCACTGACCGGCGTGCTCGGTCGGCAGGTGACGCGACTGGGCGTGATGGGCGGGACGTTCGATCCCGTCCACCACGGCCACCTGGTGGCGGCGAGCGAGGTCGCGGCGCGGTTCGGGCTCGACGAGGTCGTGTTCGTGCCGACGGGCGTCCCGTCGTTCAAGCAGGACCAGGACGTCACCCCCGCTGAGCACCGCTACCTGATGACCGTGATCGCGACGGCGTCCAACCCGCGGTTCACGGTCAGCCGCGTGGACATCGACCGTGGCGGTGTGACGTTCACCGTGGACACGCTCCGGGACCTCAAGGCGCAGCGTCCGGGTGCCGAGATCTTCTTCATCACCGGTGCCGACGCGATCGCACAGATCCTGACGTGGAAGGATGCCCAGGAGCTGTTCTCGATGGCGCAGTTCGTGGCGGTCACCCGTCCCGGGCATGCGCTCTCGATCGAGGGATTGCCGGAGGATCGGGTGCACGTGGTCGAGATCCCGGCACTGGCGATCTCCTCGACCGACGTGCGGGCCCGGGCACGGGCCGGCCAGCCGGTCTGGTACCTCGTCCCTGACGGGGTCGTTCAGTACATCGCGAAGCACCAGCTGTATCGAGGTTTGTCATGACGGAACCAGGAGCACGGCCGCGGCGCCGTGACCTGCACCGCAGCGACGAGGGAGTGACGGGGACGAACCCCGTCAGCCCCGAGCGAGCGCCCGGTGCCGGCGCGGCGACGCCGCACGCAGACGGCCCCGTGCCGGGCTCGCGTCGCGCACGCCGCGAGCAGAGCGGCGCCACGCCGAGCCCGTCGCCCCAGCAGGCGCCGCACTCCTACACGCCTCCGCCGGTCGCTCAGCAGCCTGCGCCGCAGCGGGTCTCGCCGACCGCCGCCCCGCCGACGGGTTGGTCGGGTGGACAGGGTGGCCCGTCCGCCCCGCGCCCTGCCGCCGACGGTCGTCAGCGTCCCGCGCCTGCCGGCCCGT